>JBAVNY010000343.1:0-2503 GCA_049691535.1 Candidatus Acidiferrum sp. | reverse complement strand
CCCTCATAGATAAGATCAGCGCCGCCGAATTCCTTAAACACGTTCACGCCTGCAGCTTCCGCCAGCCCGCCCATCCACTTCACCAGTTTGTTCAAGGAAATAACGTAATTGCCGGCATTCTGAAAAGGCGGCGGTGTGACCGGAACGCGATACGAGGTTTTTTCCGTAAAGATCAGCGCCGCTGACTCAGTCACCGCAGTATCCAGAGGTGAGCTCTTCTCGAAACCAGGCACCAACTCCGCGAGCGCTTTGGGATTGATGATCGCGCCAGAAAGCTGGTGCGCGCCAAGTTCGCGGCCCTTCTCTAAAACGTAGATGTTTTCCGCGGACAGTTCCGGCTTCGCGCCGCTGGCGTTGTGTTGCTTGATAAGATTCGCGAGATGCAGCGCACAGCTCAGGCCAGCAGGCCCCGCGCCGACGATCAGTACATCCGCTTCCAGTTGTTCGCGTTGGATAGCCATACCAAAATTCTATCAAACAACCGTTTGGGAAAAGGCCTTCAGCCCCTGGTCTTTTGCAGTTCTTCCGTCAAGGCCGGCATGATTTCGAAGATGTCGCCGACGATGCCGTAATCGGCGATTTCGAAGATTGGAGCATTTTGGTCTTTATTGATGGCCACGATAGTCCGCGCTCCCTTCATCCCGACCACATGTTGAATCGCTCCACTGATTCCCAACGCGAGATAAAGTTTCGGCGCAACCGTCTGGCCCGAACTCCCGATTTGCCGCTCCATCGGCAGCCAACCTTCGTCGCAAATCGGGCGCGAAGCCGCAATTTCGCCGCCGATGGCTTTGGCCAATGCTTCCGCTTGCGGAATATTTTCGGGAGCCTTGATGCCGCGGCCTATCGCAACGATCAGCGGCGCCTGCGTCAAATCTACGGCAGATTTCGCTTCCTTGAACAGTTCCAGCGGTTTGGTACGAATTTGTTCCGATTTCAATTCCACTTTCACGGCATTGACTGGAGCTTCGCCACTGGAATGCGCTTGCAGCAAATCTGCGCGGAATGCTCCCGATTGAAATGAGGCGAACCAAGGAGCGGCGCCAGTAAAAACCACGTCCGCAGCAGTCTTGCCCTGAAACATCTGGCGAACGAAGACCAGTTTGCCTTCTTCGTTGCGAAAGCCGATGCAGTCGCCAATCATTCCTTTACCCACCGACGCCGCCAACTCTGGAGCAAAATCGCGCACCTGGTAGGTGTGCGGAAATAAAACCAGCTCAGGCTTAGCTTGCTCCACAACTTGTTTCAGTGCCATGCAATATCCGTCCGGAGTGTAGTTTTCGAGCAGGTCGTGCTCGATCAACAACACTTCAGCCACGTTTTTACTGGCAACCTCCTCCGCCAGTGCCGCTACACCCTTGCCAATCACCACGGCGCTAATCGTGCCGGAAGCAGCGCCCGCGATTTGCTGGGCCGCCACCAGAGTTTCGAAACTGGCGTTATTCCACTTGCCCTGACGCTGTTCAGTGACAACGAGAATTTTCATGGCTAGATCACCCTCGCTTCAAACTTGAGCTTCTCTACCAGCTTGGCCGCAGCTTCTTTGGGCGTGCCCGTAAGAAATTCCGTCTTTTTGGTTTTTGTGGGCACGTAGATTTTCTCTATTTTCTGCGTAGGTTCAATCGTCACGCCCAGCGATTCCCGCGTGATCGTGGCAATTTCCTTTTTCTTGGCGGCCATAATGCCTTTTAGCGTGGCGTAACGCACCTTATTGATTCCGCTCTGAATGGACAGCACCGCGGGCAGGGGACATTCGATGTGCTGGAACCACCCGGCTTCCAATTCGCGCTTCAGTTTCATTTTTCCGTCTAGCGCTTCAATCTGCATGATGATAGTCGCGTGCGGCAAATCGAGACGAGCCGCCAGCAGCACGCCAGTCTGACCGAAACCGTGGTCGTCGCTCTGCAAGCCCGTCAACACCAGATCGTGTTTTTCTTTACCGATTGCCGCCGCTAGAATTTTGGCGGAATTCAAAGGATCAAGCTGCGCAAACGTATCGTCCGCAATGTGAATCCCGCGATCCGCGCCCTTCGCCAGTGCCTCTTTGATCGTCTGCTTCACGCGCTCCGGGCCCATCGACAGCACCACGACTTCGCCACCGTGTTTCTCCTTCAATCGCAGAGCTTCTTCCAGCGCGTAACTATCCGGCTCATTCATTTCGAAGCCGATGTCCGCCTCTTTGATCCAGCTTCCAGCAATCGCCAGTGGCGCGTCTTTAGCTGGCACTTGCTTGATGCATACGATGATGTTCACGGGAGTTCCTTTATTCAGCAGCCTGCGTCGCCCTGGTTATTCACAAAAAAATGCCGAAGACACTCAAGCTGGAAATTACCAGGCGCGTTGTCTGGGTGAGATTCTTCCTCCGTTAGAGACTCGGAGTCCGAAGGAGCGATTGCACATCGCCAACAACCGCCTGCTTTACTTCCCTGTCCACCGCTTGAAAATCAACGCGGCGTTAGTGCCGCCAAATCCAAATGAGTTCGAAAGCGCATAATCCACAGTG
>JBAVNY010000342.1:0-9388 GCA_049691535.1 Candidatus Acidiferrum sp. | reverse complement strand
ACATATTGCTGGTTGACGTCGATCGGCGAGTAGGGGAAACCCGAGTGAACGTCGACCAGTGGACTGAAGGTGAGCTTCCAGGGCAGCGAGAAAATTCCCCAGGCGACAAAGCGATTGGGAATGTCGGAAGACAGAATGCCATAAACATCGGGGCGCACCACCGGCGCGGCAAAGGGAATCATGACGCTGGAGAGATTGTTCAGATCGCCGCGGGCGTGGCTAAAGATGTAGGAAGCTTTCAACTGATCGTTGTCGCGAAAGGTGTAACGGACCGAAGCTTCGACTTCGTGATACTTGGAAGAGCCCGTGTTGGTGAGACCCATGTAGGACGGCGCCGTGGGGGAAGCGGCGGTGAAGGGTTCGACTACGAAGAGATAGCTGGTGCGGCTGTTCAGGTAGCTGACGTCGAGCTGCAAGTTCTTGTGCAACTCGCGGACCACACCGAAATTCCAGGTAACGTTGCGCGGCGTGGTGTCTACTTGCTGAGAAAAATTGGGAGAGAGCAGTGGATTCAATGCTGCGGTGTATATGTTGGTATACGTGACAGGCGGTCCAAGCGGTAAGCCGGTGGGACCGAAGTCGGTGATGGTTCTCGAGGGATATGCCACCCAATCTGCCGCGAGTAGAGGAAGCACGCCATAAAAAAGACCGGCGCCGGCGCGAAAGACGGTTTTTTCATCCTTGCCGGGAGAGTAAGCCAACCCCACGCGGGGCGCGGCACCGACCGCCCAGCCGGAGGTTTCGGTGGTAAACCGCAGGCCGAGGTCGGCGCTGACGTGCGAACCTAAGAGCCAGTGGTCCTGGACAAATTCGGCAAAAATGCTGTCGGAAGGGTTTTGCCCGGGGGCGGAGCTGAAATTGATGGTTTGCGCGAGAGAATTGTCTCCCCTCAGAATTTGAATGGAATGGGACTCGGTGGTTCCATAAAAACTGCGCCAGTCGATATCGACGCCCACGCGGATTTCATGCGAGCCGTGCCACTCTGCTTTCGGAAACTCGTAGGTGGAAATAAACTGAAGCTCTTTGCCGCGACGCGACCAGGTGTTGAAGTAATTCCCGCCGTAGCCTTCGGGAGTGATCAGCATGTCCGCGAGTCCATAGCCGTGGGCGTTGCTATCGAATCGCGTATATTGGGCGACGGTGGAGAGGACGGCGTGCGACGCGAACTCGTAATGATCCGAGAGGGCGATGGCCACGCCATTCTGATTCAGACTGTTGGAGGCGGGCTGTGGAATTAATGCGCTGATATCAATGTGGTCAGTTCGCAACGGGAAGGCATTCACGGTCAGTGTCAACAGATGGGTGCTGCTGAGAATCGCCTCCAGGGTGGAATAGGAATTAAATCCTTGCCGCTTGCTGATGTCATAGGGCCACGGTAAACCTTCCACGGTGGTTTTCTTCATTTCGTACTGGAATGCTTCGGAGAGCAGTAACTTGTGGGCGATTAAAGGAACGTCGAAGGAGATGGAGGGGTTTGCGCCACCCAGCCCCACCATGTGGCCATTTTTTCCCAGGATGGTGATCCCGAGTTTGGTGATATTGAAGTCCAAGCTATCGGCCGGAGATTTTGTGGCGATGGTGGTCAGCCCGCCGGAAAAACTGCCGAGGCTGGCGTCATACGGCGTCTTGTAGACGGCAAAGGATTCGACCGCATCGGTAGGCACGGTGATGCCGAAGCTACCAGTCACCGGATCGGTGTTGCGCGTGGAATTAATGATCAGCAGGCTCTGATTCTCGTCCGAGCCTTTGAATACGAGTTTGCTGTCGAGCGTTCGCACGACGCCCGGAGTCAGGGGAATTACCTCCTTCACTTGTTCCTGCTGCGTTGGCAGGGTGACCAACTGGGTGTTGGTGACTACCGAAACCGGAGCGGAGGAACTTTCCGTGGAGATGATCGTTGCCAGTCCGGTGACCTGCACGGTTTCCGCGACGGTCTCGATATCCAGAGTGAAATCCTGAACGCTCTGTTCGGCACCTTTCAGGAGCACCGCTCTTTCGCTTTTTTTGAAGCCCGCGCCCTCAACAGAAATCGAGTAGTTTCCGGACTGGAGATTGTCGAACTCGTAATGGCCGTTCTCGTCGGTTTCTGCGGTAGCGGCAGCGCCCATGGGCGGATTCTTGGCGAGCTTTACGGTGGCTCCGCTCAGTACATCACCATTTTGCGTCGTGATGGTGCCTTTTACCGAGGTTCCCGGGCCGTTCGCGGCCTTGGGAGGCTTCTGGGCAAACGTGGCGAGCGGTGCTAGAAGAAAAAAGAGTATGGCTGCCAGTGGCAAGAGCCACTGCCACGGCACTCTGGAAACGCGATCGTTGGTGCGAGCACTCCTGGAAATTCGACGGTGACCTGGGGACGTATTCATTATTAGACTCATACCAGTTTTACAGAATAAGGCGACACGCACACCGCATTTCTTACCTACGTTACTTGAGGGTTTCCTGGTTGGAACCTCAACGGGGGAACGGCTTCACGCCGCTTGCAACTATCAACGGCGGGCTAAATCCGGGTCCGATAGCACCGCGGCTTGCCAGGTGCGGAACTCTGTTGAGGCGACAGGTACCATTTCCCGGCATGGGCGCGGGAGTTGCCTCAATGTTTTTTGCATCTCGCGAAGACGCCTAAGATTCGAGGTCGTCGCGCCGAAGTAATCCGTCAGCACACTCCCACTGCTTCCAGTAGTTCCCTCAGAGCGTTCAAAGAGTTCCACATAAGCGCGCGGCGAAAAGCCAGCTGCCGCGGACGCGTACAGAGCCACGCGATCTGCCTCATTCTGGTGAAGCCGTTCCTGCTTCTCCATTATCTCACTAGTTTTTCTCAATAGCTTTGGATCGCGGTCGATGCTGTCTAACACTCGGCTTAGCTTCTCACCAATATCTTTGCGATCGCTGACCGCGTTAACGCCTAGAATTTCGTGAAATAACTGACTAACAATAATGGGATTCTGGTGGGTCATCGCGTGGCTGAGTTCGTGGCCTAGCAATCCGGCGAGCTCGTCGTCATTTCTCAGTAATGCCACCATTTTTCGGGTGATATAAATTCGTTCGGGGCCGACACTGAACGAATTCGCAGCGGGAGTGTCGATCAATATGACGTGAACCGGCGGTTGCTCTCCCGGAAATTGCGATTGGACTCGAGCGGCGATGGTGTTGATATGCGCGGCGAACTGTTCATCGTGAGCGGGATGGTAATTGTCTTCCACCAGGTCCGCTTGGATATCACCCAGCATTCTTTCCTGCTGACTGCTGAAGATTTGGGCGATTGCTGGAATTCTGAGTGCCAGGGTAACTGAGCACGACTCTTGCCCTTGAACGGTGCTGCCCGCTAAAACAGAGATGACAAGCAGGGAGATGATTGAAAAGATGGGCACCCGCATAGAAAGTGTGCGCATTGAACCGCTGCCGGAGCGCAACAGCTTCTCCACTTACTAAAGATACGTCGGTACCACGAAAAAAAACGGCTCTTCTGCAAAGATACTTTTGTTATTGGCCCGTAGAGTACTGTCGTCTTCCAGTCTGCGGCTGTGCGAGCAGCAGATATGTGATTGAGGTCACAAATTTGCCAAAGCTACATGCCAGAGTGAGCTTTCCGTTGACGGTTCCTTCTAGGCAAAACTCGGCGACATGACTCTTCCTCGGTCCAGAAACACGCTGCCAACGTTAGGCAAACATTAATGCACGGGAACGCTGGGGTTGGCGGGCGTGGCGCGCTTCATGAAGAACATGAAGGGCAGGACGGCGAAGCAGAGGACGCCGAGGAGCCAGTAGACGTCGATGAAGGCGAGCATGTTGGCTTGGCGCTGGAGTTCGCCGTAGAGCAGGGCTTGGGCTTGTTTGGTGGCGGTGACCATGTCGGAACCGCGGGATTGCAGCAGGGATGCCAGGCCATGCACGGCGCGATTGTAATTGGGATTCAGCGGGGAATAATTTTCGATCAGACGCATCTGGTGGCGCTGGGCGAAGCGGGTCTGCCAGGTGGTGACCAAAGAAATGCCGACGCTGCCCCCAATGTTGCGGGCGAGATTGATCATGCCGGTGGCGCTATTCATGCGTTCTTTGGGGACGAAGGCAAAGGCGGACACGTTTATGGGCACGAAGAGGAAGCCCAGGCTGCCGCGGGAAATCATCCAGACAAATACAAATACGGGAAAGCTGGTGTACAGATTGAGGCCCGCGAGCGCGAACATGCCGAGCGACAGAAAGAAGAGTCCGACCATCACCAACCAGTGCGGCGGATATTTCGCGAGGAGCCGACCACAAATCGGAAGAGTGATCATGGTGAGGATGGCGCCCGGGGAAAGCACCAGGCCGCTGAGCTGCGCGGTGTAGCCCATCAGTGTTTGCAGCATGACCGGCAAGAGCACGGTGGTGCCATAGAGGACCACGCCGAGTACAAACATAGTGGCGGTGGCTACGGCGTAGTTGCGATCTTTGAAGAGGTGCAGCTCGATGATGGGCTCTTTCTGGCGCAACTCCCAGGCAACTGCACCGACCAAGCCGATGGCCGAGGCCGTGGCGCACCAGGTGATGAAATGGGAGGCGAACCAATCGTCGCGCTGACCTTTATCGAGGACCACTTGGAGGAAGCCCAAGCCGACGCTGAGAAATGCCAGGCCGATGTAGTCGATGCGCAGGCGACCTTGATTCTTTTGGCCGCAGAGATGGGGAGGATCGGCGATGAGCATGGAAGTGAGAATGATGGAGAGCAGGCCGACGGGAATATTGATGAAGAAAATCCAGCGCCAAGTGTAGTTGTCGGTGATCCAGCCACCCAGGGTGGGGCCAATGATGGGCGCGACGACTACACCCATGCCGTAGACGGCCATGGCCATACCTTGTTTTGCGCGCGGGAAACTTTCGACCAGGATGGCTTGCGAGACGGGTTGCAACCCGCCACCGCCCGCGCCTTGCAACACGCGGAAAAAGACGAGGAGCGGCAAGGTAGGCGCGAGGCCGCAGAGCAGTGAGCTGAGAACGAAAATTAAAACGCAGGCCATGTAGAAGCGTTTGCGGCCAAAGAGGCGGGAAAACCATCCGGTGAGCGGGAGGACGATGGCGTTGGAAACGAGGTAGGAGGTGAGCACCCAGGTGCTCTCGTCGACGCCTGCGGAGAGGCTGCCAGCGATGTGAGGAAGGGCGACGTTGGCGATGCTGGTGTCGAGCACCTCCATGAAGGTGGCCAGCATTACGGTGAAGGCGATGAGCCAAGGGTTGATGGTGATGGCAGGTGTGGCGTCTTCGATGGCGGGAGCGGGTGCTGGAGGAAATTCGACTTGGGTGAGAGTGCCCATGGCACAGGCAAGCAACAGGCCCAGGCGGCGACGGTTGGTACACGGGGTTGACCCGCCTCAGCCTAGGCCATGGATTGATGCTAGCGAGAGCGGTGGGAAGCGGCAGTGGCGTGGGTCACAGGGGGTTGGAGACTTGGCGGGGGGAGGGATTGACTCAGGCAAATGCGGAGGGTTGGGGAGTATTCGGCGTTTCGGGGGCACGATATATCGTGCCCCTACGTTCGCGGTCGCATGCTGCTACACCAGGGGGGCTTTGCCGTTGAAGCGGGCGGCGGAGCCTAGTTCTTCTTCGATGCGGAGGAGTTGGTTGTATTTGGCGATACGATCGGTGCGCGAGGCGGAACCGGTTTTGATCTGGCCAGCGGCGGTGGCGACGGCGAGGTCGGCTATGAAAGTGTCTTCGGTTTCGCCGGAGCGATGAGAAATTACGGAGTGGTATCCCGCCTTGCGGGCCAATTCGATGGCATCGATGGTTTCGGTAACGCTGCCAATCTGATTGAGTTTGATGAGAATGGCGTTGGCGATGCCTTCGTTGATGCCGCGGGAGAGGCGCTCGGTGTTGGTGACGAAGAGATCGTCGCCGACGAGTTGGATTTTTTTCTTGGAAGTCTTGCTGCCCACGGATTGGGTGAGGGCTTTCCAACCGGCCCAGTCGTCTTCGGCCATGCCATCTTCCAGCGAGACGATGGGATATTTTTCGACCCAACTGGTCCAGTAGGCGGCCATTTCCGCGGAAGTATGCGCGGACTTGTCGGACTTCTTGAAGACGTATTTGCCGGAGGCCTTATCGTAAAATTCGCTGGCGGCGGGATCGAGAGCGATAGCGACCTGTTCTCCGGGTTTGTAGCCGGCTGCAGTGATGGCTTCCAGCACAATTTGAATCGCTTCTTCGTTGGACTTGCAGCTTGGGGCAAAGCCGCCTTCGTCGCCGACAGCGGTGGAATAGCCATGCTTTTTCAGTGCGGTCTTGAGCGAGTGAAACACTTCGACTCCCCAGCGGAGCGCTTCGCTGAAGGACGGAGCACCGATGGGCATGGCCATGAATTCCTGGAAGTCTACGGAACTATCGGCGTGCGCTCCGCCGTTCAGAATATTCATCATCGGGACGGGCAGAAGATTCGCGGAGGTGTCGGTGGAATAGCGGGACAGATATTTGTATAGGGGCTGTTTGAGTGCGACGGCTGCGGCACGCGCGGCAGCCATGGAGACGGCGAGAATGGCGTTGGCACCGAGACGCGATTTGGTGGGCGTGCCATCGAGGGTAATCATTTTGTGGTCGAGGGCGCGCTGATCGGCGGCATCGAATCCCACGATGGACTTGGCGAGTTCGCCGTTCACGTTGGCGACGGCCTTGAGCACACCTTTGCCGAGGAATTTGGACTTATCGCCGTCGCGGAGTTCGAGGGCTTCGTGTTCGCCGGTGGAGGCGCCGGAGGGGACAGCGCCGCGGCCGAGAGCGCCGCATTCGAGAAGTACATCGGCTTCCACAGTGGGATTGCCGCGCGAATCGATGATCTGGCGTGCATGCACGCGAGTGATCTTGGTAGACATGTCGTCATAGCTCCTGAGCAATTAGCAACCAAAGATTGTAGCAGACGGAAAAGGAGGGGTGAGTGACGGAGAACACGTGCAATGTGAATGTGAGTGCTTTTTGCCAGACCCACAGCAAAATTATTGCTCTTCGGGCTCTTCGATCAGAGATTCCTGGCGCACCACGACGACGATTCCCGAATCGGTAACGTGGAAGCGGCGGCGATCAGCCTCGATGTCGTAACCAATTTCGGTGCGTTCCGGCAGGTTGACGTGGCGATCGATGATGGCGCGGCGAATTTTGGAGTGCCGGCCGATATTCACGTGGTTATACAAAATGGACTCGGAAACTTCGCAATAGCTATTAACGCGCACGTCGTAGCCAATCACGCAGTTTTTCGCGGTGCCGCCGGAAAGAATGGAGCCACCGGCCACGATGGAATCAACCGCGGTGCCGGTGCGGTCTTTATCGCCGAAGACGAATTTTGCGGGAGGGTATTGATGCTGCCAACCGCGGAGTGGCCAGTGTTTATCGTACAAATTGAAAACGGGTGAAACGCTGACGAGATCCATGTTGGCTTCGTAGTAGGCATCGATGGTACCAACATCGCGCCAGTACAAAGTTTCGCGACTGTTTTCGTCGACAAAGTTGTAGGCGTAGACGCGCTGCTTGCTGATGATGCGCGGAATAATATTTTTGCCAAAATCATGGGCGGAAGTTTTATCTTCGGAGTCGGCCATCAGTGCGGGGATGAGCATCTGGGTGTTGAAAATGTAGACGCCCATGGAGGCATTGCAATAGCCGGTTTTGTGCGGAGAGCTTTTCGGCTGAGCGGGCTTTTCCTCGAAGCCGACGATGCGCCAGTCTTTATCGATTTCGATCACGCCAAATTGCCTGGCGGCTTCTTCGACGGGAATTTCGATGGTGGCTACGGTGACGTCGGCGCCGGAATCAACGTGCTGCTGCAGCATCTTGGCGTAGTTCATTTTGTAGATGTGGTCGCCAGACAAAATAAAAACAAATTTGGAGCGCTCGCTGCCGATGGAGTAAATGTTCTGGTAGACGGCGTCGGCAGTGCCTTGATACCACTGCTGCGAGACGCGCATCTGCGGGGGAAGCACTTCAATGAATTCGCCCAGGCTACCCATGAGCGAGGACCAGCCCGCGCGGATGTGGCGGCTCAAGCTGAGCGCTTTGTATTGAGTGAGAACAAAGACGCGGCGCAAGCTGGAGTTCACGCAGTTGGAAAGCGTGATGTCGATAATGCGATAGAGGGCGCCGAAAGGAACCGCGGGCTTGGCGCGATCGCGCGTCAAAGGCCAGAGGCGTTCGCCTTGACCACCCGCGAGGAGAACTCCGAGAGCATCGCGCATGTCAGCCATGGAAGGGTAACTCCCGAGCGATGAATAAGAAGCACCCCAGTGTACCAGCACAGTCCAGCGCAAAACATCGGGGCCAGGCTGAGATGTACTATAACGTACAGTCTGACATCGCCGTAATTTTGGCTTAACGGCAGTTGGGACTTTTTGAGTCCTATAACCTAAACAGTACTTGACTTCGCAGGGCCGAATTGACTACAAGAAGCCAGCATCCTCATGAGACAATAATGCAGGGTAGGGCCTCAGGTGAAGTCTACAGGCTCTGCATTGCAGCCAATCCGAACCGGAATTGGGGTGAAATACATTGGCAGAAGTCGTCATTCAAGAGAGTGAGTCTCTTGAGAATGCATTGCGTCGTTTCAAGCGCAAAGTGCAACAGGAAGACATCATTAAGGAAATAAAGAAGCACAGCTTCTATATGAAGCCCGGTGAAAAGCGCCGGGCCAAAGAAGCGCTTTCGCGGAAGCGACTGCGCAAGAAGCAGCGTCGCGAGCAGGATTAATTCCTGCTGGTAACGTCGCTCCAGCGCAGCACTTCCGGGATCAGGCCCCGAATCAGGCAGATTGTTTGGGTATACGTACGATTCTTCGCCCCCAGGCCGAAGAGATCCGTGCCCTGCATTCTTCAGGTTACGTTTCTTCGACTCTCTACAAGCTTAGGTGCGAGATGAGCCCGGCTCCCCTGCCCGATTTGGGTGCAAGGGGGAGCGGCTCATCATGGAATTTCACGACAAGGTGCTGAAGTGTTCGGAGTGTGGCGCTGAATTTGTATTTACGGCCGGCGAACAGATGTTTTTCGCCGACAAAGGTTTCAAGAACGAACCGAAGCGATGCAAAGGCTGCAAGGCCAAGCGCGCGGAGGGTGGGGGCGGAGGAGGTGGCAACAGCGCCGGCCCCATACGTTCGGAAACAAAGACGA
Organism: Candidatus Acidiferrum sp.; assembly: GCA_049691535.1. Classification (GTDB taxonomy): domain Bacteria; phylum Acidobacteriota; class Terriglobia; order Acidiferrales; family UBA7541; genus Acidiferrum. The sequence goes on along the minus strand of JBAVNY010000342.1, from coordinate 275 downwards.
CCTGCTCGCAGTGCGGCAAGGAAACGACAGTTCCCTTCCGGCCAACGCAGGGGCGCCCGGTGTTCTGCCGGGAATGTTTCCAGGCGAGACGTTCGATGGGTGCCGCTTAGACGATCCCCACGAATTTAGGATAATTCACGAAAGGGCTGCCGAATTTCAGACTGTTACGAAACGAGAGTGGTAAAGCGATTTAGAGCGATGTTCCGAGTGCCGGAGCATCGCTTTTTTAGTTTTGGCGAGGCGAATCAGGTTGTCGTCGTGTGATGAGTGGTGGG
>JBAVNY010000341.1:0-2147 GCA_049691535.1 Candidatus Acidiferrum sp. | reverse complement strand
GCGTATGTGGGTCGCCGATGCAAAGGTCGGTCATGGCGCCGGTGATGAGCTCTTTCGATTTTTTACGCGGCATGATTCGCTCCGCGCCGATGGTAAGGGAGAAGAGGAGTGAACGGTCATGGGCGTGGTCACGGTCGTAACGAAGGCGCAGCACGAGAAGACACCACTGGTGATACGGGCCAGTTTGCCGCGGACATTTCTGGGATGGGGAGCATTCGTGGAGGTGGGACTGCTATTTTGCGGGGCGTATTTACTGCTTAACGCGATCGCCAGTCCACTAGAAGCGAATCAAACTGCGGTGCTTGCAGCTGCGGCAATGCTGGCCTTGGCGTTGATATTGTTGTTTTATCTGGCGCAGCCCATGCGGCGGCGGGCCTTGGCGAGGAGCCGGGAGAATCGGCGTGGCGGGAACAAGCCGATACGGGCAGAAGTGACCCTGACCAACTTTGGCAGTGCGACGCAGACGCGGATGAACGCGGCGCACGCGTTAGAGCACAAGAGGAATTTGCCGGGACCGATGTAGGAGACGCGTCTAGCCCCTTTATAAGGACTGCTTGGCTGTCTGCAGGGCAGGAAGATAGCGCTCTTCGAAAATAAGCTGATGGTGGCGCGCATGGCCGACGATGATGAAGGCCAGCGCGAGCACGGAAACTTCTTTGCCGCTAGCCATTCCGCGGCGGAGCCACGCCGCATTGTCGAGTGAGCGGAGTAAGGCAAGCGTGGCGCGGCGAATGGCCGAAAATTCCTCTAACAATTCAGGAAGTTTACGCGCCGCAAAATTGCCGGATCGGATGTAATCGTCTTGTTCGAAACCAGCTAGCGGAGTTTGATCTGCCCGGGCAAAGCGCAGAATGCGATAGGAGAAAATTCGTTCGGCATCGTTGACATGGCCTAAAGCTTCTTTGATCGACCACTTGTCTGCGGCATAGCGGAAATCTGCGGATTCTTCGGGAATCGGCGACAAGAGCCGATGATAGTCGCGAAGTTGGGATTCAAGAATCTCGACCAAATCTCCATCCGGTACCAACTCAATGTACTTGGCATAGTAAGGGGCGTAATCGCCCGTGATCGGAACATTTTGTGTCATCATGCGGATGCCTCCGAGCTCGGTGAAGGAGGAATTATAGCGCGGCGTGGCAGGCGGAGAATCCGGAAAAATGGAAGCGGCATGGGCGAATTGAACTTCAAGAAGATGCGCGTGGCGTTCCAGGGTGAGTGCGGAGCGTTCAGCGAAGCGGCGGCGGTACAGTTGTTGGGAGAAGAAATCCAGACGGTGCCCCGCGCGACATTCGATGCAACATTTCGCGCGATTACGGAAGGAGCGGCGGACGCACTGCTCGTGCCGGTGGAGAATACGTTGGCGGGATCGGTGGTGCGGGTGTACGACTTGCTGCTGGAGAGCCCGCTGGAGATTTGCGGCGAGACAATTTTGCCGATTGAACATCATCTGATTGGCTGTCCCGGCGCGAAGCTAGAAGAAATTCGTGCGGTGGCGTCGCATCCGATGGCCTTGGCGCAATGCGAGCGATTTTTCGCCACGCATCCGGGAGTAAAGCGGGTCCCTGCAGAAGATACGGCAGGAAGCGTGCGGGAGATGATCGAGCATGGCGACAAATCGGGTGCGTCGATTGCGGGACGAAGGGCCTCGATGCACTATGGCGCGGTGATTCTGCAGGAAGGTATTCAAGATAACGTTGAAAATTTCACGCGTTTTGTTTTGTTGCTGCCGCCGGCGGAGTCGAAGAGGTACAGAACTGCGGATGCGCGAAAAATTTCGCTGGCCATGCGGCTCGCGCACAAACCGGGAGCACTGCTGGCCTCGCTGGAGCCGTTTGCCAAGCATGGGGTCAACTTGTTGAAAATCGAGAGCCGACCGATCCACGGACGACCGTGGGAGTATCAGTTCTTTATCGATGTGGAAGCAGAAAAGCAGGAAAACATGGAAGCGGCATTAGGAGAAACACGTGTGGCTACGAGCGAGCTGCGCGTGCTGGGCCAGTATACGGCGGCGCGATCGTCTTTGAAATGAGAGGCACCCAGAACTTTCACCTTTTGTTATCCCAAAACGCTGCCGTAACCGACGACAGTAACAGGTAGCCCGCAGAGAAAATAGAAACTAGCGCTGCCACATTGCACAAGAATTAAAG
>JBAVNY010000340.1:0-4534 GCA_049691535.1 Candidatus Acidiferrum sp. | reverse complement strand
GCCATAGACAGGTCTCCCGTTATTCGCCTTTTGTTCGCTCAGGGTAACATGACGCCTTTACCGCCGCAACTCTCAAATTTTGTTACGTGTGGAAAGCTCCCCAGTCTGGCTAATTTGCCGAATTTTTCTGGAAGTTTCGCCTGTCTTGCTTCACACTCGCTCCCAACGGAGTGCATCACGCCACCAGCCCAGCGCAGCGATTTTTCCGCCACAAGATCAGGCGCTCCAAGGAGACACGCTTATGAAACGTACTTTGATCTGTGGAATTTTCCTGTTTACGTTCGTTATAGGCCTTGCCGTTCTCCCTACCCTGGCCCTTGCACAAGAAAGTCACCCGCCACACTGGGCGTACAGCGGACCGGATGATCCAAAGCACTGGGGCAAACTCGACCCGGCCTACGCCGAGTGTTCCTGGGGCAAAACGGAATCGCCCATCAACATCAAAAACGCAAAATTAGCCGATCTTCCATCACTTAAAATGGACTATAAGCCTGCCGCACTCAACATCATTGACAATGGCCACACCGTACAAATCAATGTCCCGCCGGGAAGCACCTTGACGATCGGCGACAAAACCTACGAGCTCAAGCAGTTTCACTTTCACCATCCCAGCGAAGAGCACGTAAATGGCAAGCGTTACGATCTCGTGGTGCACCTCGTCCACGCTGACCCGCAAGGCCATTTAGCCGTCGTCGCCGTTCTATTTGAAAAGGGAACTGCCAATCCGCTGATCGCTACGCTCTGGAAAAATATTCCGTCTGAAAAAGAGAAGGCCCAGGATGTGCCCGCCGTTTCCATCCAACTCCAGGATCTTCTTCCCGCGGAACGCGGCTACTACACTTATCCCGGCTCGCTAACCACACCGCCTTGCAGCGAAGGGGTCACCTGGTACGTTCTGAAATCTCACGCCACTCTCTCGCCGGAACAAATTGCGGAATTTGCAAAAATCTACCCCAGCAACGCTCGCCCGATTCAGCCGACCAATGGCAGGGAAGTGTTGGAAACGAAATAGGTGCGATCGCATGCCATACCTAGACAGGTTGCCGTCAAAGATAAAGTCGCGCACCGCGACCGTTTTAACCGACGTCCAATTTTGGGTGCCGGTCGCGGTTCTCGTTGCCGGCCTGCTGCTATTGCGATTCATTCATTAACTTATGGAGGCACAGCAACCCCCGGTGGCGCCCGCTTCTAGCTCGTCAACGCAAATTGTCGCGCGTTCGCGCAGCCTGCAAGTACTCGGCGTGCTTTGTGGCTTCACCGCTGGCGCGTGGCTGGGCGCCGCGGAAGCTCCCACCAAGCTCGTTACCATCGGCATTTCCCCTGTAGTGATTTCCCTGATCATGGTTATCGGCGTATTCCTCGCGCGCTGGAGTCTTCCCGCCCTGATCCTGGGCACTTCCTCCGTTCGCGCCGATGTCGGTCGCGCACCTCACTTAATTGTCTGGGCTCTGCTCGCTGGATGCATGTGGGCCACTGCCAACACCCTCACCATTTTCGCCATTCGCGAAATCGGGCTCAGCATCGCTTTTCCCCTCTGGAACTCCAACAGTCTGCTGGGAATTTTCTGGGGATTTCTTTTCTTCAATGAACTTCGCCAGGCAGGTTGGCGGCGCTGGGCCGGCGTTCTCGGTGGCGCGCTAGTGATGAGTGTCGGCGCTGCGATCCTCGCTGCAGCCTCCACTTTGCAGACTGCCTCCGCGCACTCGCTGAACGGAATTTGGGCCGCACTAGGTGCCGGTGCGCTGTGGGGCACCATGTACATCCCATATCGCAAAGCCTATCTGACCGGGATGAATCCTCTCTCCTTCATCACCTTCTTCACCTTCGGCGAAGTAGGAATGATGTCCGTCCTCGCCGTCACCTATACCGGCGTCCACCCGCTCTTCCGCGAACTTTCTCAAGCGCGAGGCGTACTTTTCTGGCTAATGCTCGGCGGTTTCATTTGGGTCATCGGCGATCTCTTCCAGCAATACGCCGCGAAATATATCGGCATCAGTCGCGGCATTCCGCTTTCCAATACCAACCAACTTTGGGGTTTACTTTGGGGAGTTTTAGTCTTTGGCGAACTGCAGGGCAAAGGACATGTCACGTATCTTCAAGTCATTGGTGGCTCAGTGCTCATGGCCCTGGGCGCCGGCGCTATCGCTCTTTCTTCCGCCAGTCGCGAAGAGCAAGCACACTGGAAAGAAGCCGCGCAACGCGAAGGCCTACGTTACGGTGTTGCCGCCGACTATGTCGAAGCCCGCATGGACGGTCACCAAGCCGCCAGCGAAGCCACGCCAAAACGCTCTGCTTTGGATTGGTTGCTGGTCGCCGCCGCCACCGCCATCCTCGCCTTCTTCGCCTCCATCGCGCACGTTCCAGAATTTTCCTTTAACCGCACTCCCGCTGCCATTTTGACCGTGGCAATCTTGTTACTCTTCATCCTTTGCGGCCTGAAACTGTGGCGCACTACCCGCTTTCACTAACTCTCCAGATCACTGGGATTTTTCTGCTGCTTCCTCTAAAGTAATCAAATCGCAATGAACAATCTACCGATAGTGGACGTTGTCGGTGTCGGACTCAACGCCACCGACACCCTGATTCCCCTCGACCATTTCCCCGAGCGCGGCTCCAAAGTCGAGATTCATTCCGCGAACGCCATGCTCGGCGGGCAAACCGCTTCGGCCATCGTCGCCTGCCAGCAATGGGGACTACGCACGCGCTACGTTGGAAAATTGGGAGACGACCACGCTGCCGAACTACATCTCGAAGAATTCGCTGGTCGCCGCGTCGAAGCGCATCTCTTCACCGCGCCGGGCACTCCCAGCCAGCAAGCTTTCATTCTCGTCGACAGCACCGGCGAACGCACCGTGCTCTGGAAACGCGACAGTCGCCTCACGCTTCTGCCCGCCGAATTGCAACGCGAGTGGGTTACCCATGCTCGTATGCTCCACCTGGACGGCCACGACACCGCCGCCGCAACCCAAGCCGCACAATGGGCCCGCGCTGCAAACATCCCCGTCGTCGCCGATCTCGACGACCTCTACTCTGGCTATGAAGCGCTGCTCCCCAACATCGATCTGCTCATCACGAGTCGCGATATTCCCGCCCGCCTGACCAACGACCACAACCTCCAAAAATCGCTTCCAGAAGTTGCCGAACGTTACGGTTGTCGTTTGACTGCGGCCACCCTAGGTCAAGAGGGCGTGCTCGCGTGGGATGGGCAGCAATTTCAGTACGTCCCGGCATATCGTGTCGATGCCGTCGACACCACCGGTGCTGGCGATACCTTCCACGCAGGCTTTATCTACGCATTCCTGCAAGGTTGGCCGCTACCGCGACAACTGGAATTTGCCTGCGCTGCCGCTGCCCTAAACTGCACCGCTGTTGGCGCGCGTGGAGGCATTCAGCCGGTCGCAAAGATCCAGCAGTTCATGGCCACAGCTACGCGACGCTCAGGGATTTACGAACCCTGAAGGGATGAACTTCTTCCGCGAGACTAAATAACTACTCTTCGTTTATTGGTTATGGGTGCAGGGCTGGACTGCAGGCGATCTTGCCTGAGGACGTCGTCAACTTTGAAGACCAGACTATCGCGTGAGAAAGGTTTTTGCAGAAAGAAGCCTCCCTCTACGAATTCGCCATCGGCCTTGTTGAATTCCAGATATCCCGACATGTAGATGATTTTCAGTTCCGCGTTCTGCGCCTTCAGGCACTTCGCCAATTCCGGCCCGCGCATGTTCGGCATGACGATGTCGGTGAGCAACACTCGAATCGGGTCGCCCGCGCTTTGGCCCACCGCAATCCCCACCGCTTCATTACCATCTCGCGCCGTCAGCACTCGGTAGCCCGCCGACTTCATAAACTCGGCAGCCAGTTCGCGAACCGCATCTTCGTCTTCAACAATCAAGACCAGCTCGGAGCGTTGCGCCGGGCTGGAAAGCGCTGTATTTTTCTCAGGCCGGTTCGCGGCTTCATGCACGATGGGCAAATAGACTTCAAAACAAGTACCTTCGCCCAACTCCGAATCTACCCAAATGCATCCGCCGCTCTGCTTCACCACGCCATAGACGGTCGCCAGGCCCAGGCCCGTTCCTTTGCCTAATTCCTTAGTGGTGAAAAACGGTTCAAAAATGCGCGCGCGCGTTGCCGCATCCATTCCTTGCCCGTTATCCTCAACGATCAGGCGAACGTAATCTCCGGGTTGCAGCGGCGGCCGCGTTTTAGCAAATGCTTCATCGACCGTGACGTTCTTCGTTTCCACAATCAATTTGCCGCCATTGGGCATCGCATCACAGGCGTTCACCGTCAGGTTCATGATTACTTGTTCGAGCTGTCCAGGGTCCGCCTTCACTTTGCCCAGCGTTTCGCCGGCCTGAAACGTGAAGGTGATATCCTCGCGCACCAGTCTCTTCAGCAACGTGTACATCTCCGAAACCAAGGCATTCAGATCGACAATCTTCGGCTCCAGCACCTGCATACGGCTGAAGGCTAGCAATTGCCGGGTCAGCGACGCCGCGCGGTCCGCTGCCTTGTCGATCTGGCTGGCATT
>JBAVNY010000339.1:0-1698 GCA_049691535.1 Candidatus Acidiferrum sp. | reverse complement strand
ATCACACCGGGAACGCGTCGGAAAGCCGCCTCGACTCCCCAAAAACAACCGGCACCAAATGTTGCAAGCTCCTGCATAATTCCCCCTCGGCGGAAAATTCTCTCTGGTTAGCTAACCGTTAGATGCGTCACAGCCTACAAAGTTTCAGGCGCCAGATGCCCACGGTTACCTAGACCTCAAAACAAAATAACGGCTGTCTACGATGCGGCCTTCTTCGCAGAGGTTCCCGGCTTGGCGGTGCCCAGGCTCTTCAATTTATCCTGCGCCGGCCCTTTATAGGGGCTATCTACAGACGCGGCGTCTGTGAAGGCCTGCTTGGCGTCGGCGTTCTTCTTAAGATTTAAGTAGGCAAAGCCGAGGCGATACTGATTGCGGGCGTAACTGACAGCATTCGGTTTCAGCAGCGGCGCCGCTTTCGTCAGGCTCTCGACCGCTTGCGGATTGAGCTTCTTCTCTAAATCAACTTGGCCCAGAGCGCTGAGCGCCAATCCTTTTTGCAACGAAGTCTGCTTTTGCCAATCGGCATCGCTCATACCTTCGGGCTTTTTCGCGGTGTCACACAGCGCCGCGGCCTTCTTTGCGTATTCCGCGGCCTTATCGAGTTGCTCATTCTTTTCGCTGTAATCATCGGCCAAAAGAAGCAGCATGCCAATATCATCTGGATTTTTGGCCAGCACGGCTGCGGCGACTTGCTGCATTTTCGGGCGGTTCTGCGCCTCCTGATAGGCGAAGGCCGACATGCTGAGCGCCTGTGGGGTGTTGGGCGAATCCGGAAAATCCTTGGCGAAACGCTGCAGAGACTCCGCTCTCTTGACGGGATCCTTCTGCTGGTAAGCGGCGTTGAGGAAGGACTGTTCGATGTAATTCTGATTGTCCTTGATGGCTCCCAGCGTCATGGTCTTCTGCTGCGTCCAACCTTCGGGCGACATGCCGGAAGGAGGCGGCGAGGCTTTATACCGCTGCAGAATGCCGGCGCTTTTTTCGGCGTAAGAAATCACGCGATCAGGATCGCCCTTTTCATTCGCAGCGCGCACCAGGTTGACGATGTTTGCGTAGTTCTCGGGATCGAGCGCGAGCAATTTGTCGCCGTATTCAAAGGTTTTGTCGTATTGCTTGGCGCCAAGGTAATAATTCACATACTGCTCATCGGTGAGGATGGCGTAATCGCCATCGGGATGTGCTTGTGCGAACTGATCGATCAGCGTGAGCTTGGCCGCTGGGTCGGTAGCGGCGTTGATGGCAGCCAGTTGGTGATCTACATCGGAGCCTGCGGGAATCATAACGCTCTTGCCCAGTTGCGCCTCGCTGGCGGGAGTGAGCAGCGAAATGACGAAAAAAACGAGAAGGATGCGAAGGCGGGTCATGGAAACCTCCTGTTGCGGGAAAAAGCGGGAAAGCCACTGCTTGATTGACTGGCATCTTAGTGCGGCGACCTGCGCGGTGCAAACATTTTTGCGACACGAAAGTAGCGTGCTGGTGGATAAGTGGGAATGGTAGCTGATTCGTGCAGGAGCTGCGCCTCGACCCAGTTGCGGGGGGATCACGCTCCTTCTCGATTTCTCGCTCAAACATTTTCAGCTTCGCCAGGGATACGATGTAACCGAGATCTTCCAGTTTCCGCCGCAATTTGCCCGGGTTGGGCAGGAGTCGTATACTTTGAAGTTTAGGCTTGTGTGTGCAGAGCGCACTGACGGGGCT
>JBAVNY010000338.1:0-26552 GCA_049691535.1 Candidatus Acidiferrum sp. | reverse complement strand
GAAAGATGCGATCTTTCTCGATCTGTAAAATTCGAGGATCAGTATAAAAACGCGAGGCCAGCGTCTCCGCGCACTCCACCTGCGGATTGATGTTCAACGATTGCGGTTGGGAAGTCATAGACGTGCCTGGAATACGTAGGGGCACGATATATCGTGCCCCGGTGAACGTCAAATTGTCGTTACTTGAAAAGTGGCAAATTAGAACTTGCGAGTTTCCTGGCGCGACCACCGCTCCACCACGATCTTGGATTCCGTATAGAATTCCACGCCATCTTTCCCTTGCGCGTGCAAAATCCCAAAGAAGCTTTCCTTCCAGCCATTGAACGGGAAATAGGCCATCGGCGCCGCAACGCCGATGTTAATGCCGATGTTCCCCGCCGGAGCTTCGTAGCGGAATTTGCGCGCCGCCGCACCGCTGGTGGTGAAAAGCGAGGCTTGATTGCCGTACGGGCTCTTGCGAATGAATTCGATGGCTTCATCGATCGAGTCGGCATGAATCAAGCTCAGCACCGGGCCAAAGATTTCGGTGTTAGCCAGCGAACTGGATGCCGGTACACCATCGAGAATGGTGGGCTTCAGGAAATTCCCGTTTTCGTAGCTGGCTACTTTCAGATTGCGGCCATCAACGATTGGCTTTGCGCCATCGCTGATACCCGTGGCGATCAGCGATTCCACGCGCTGCTTACTCTCCTTGGAAATTACCGGGCCCATCTGAATGCCGCTGTCCAGACCGAAACCAACCTTGATCGAGGAAGCTGCCTCGGCGATCGCATCGCGAAACTTCTTCTGCGCGTCGCCAATAGTTACTGCCACCGATACCGCTAGGCAACGTTGGCCTGCGCAACCAAACGCCGAATCGCTAATGATCTGCTTGGCCAAATCCATGTCGGCATCAGGCAACACAATGACGTGATTCTTTGCTCCGCCCTGACACTGCATGCGTTTACCTGCCGCAGCGGAACGCATGTAGACATGTTTGGCCACGGGGGTGGAACCGACAAAGCTGATCGCACGAATCGTGGGATGGTCGCACAACGCGTCGACCACTTCGCGGCCGCCATTCACCAGATTCACGATGCCTTTGGGGATTCCGGTCTTCTCAATCAACTCCATAGTGCGGCGCATGGTAAGCGGCACGCGCTCGCTGGGCTTCAAGACGATGGTGTTGCCGCAAGCGATGGCGTAAGGCAGAAACCAGAACGGAATCATCGCCGGAAAATTAAAGGGCACGATGGCCGCAACCACGCCAAGCGGTTGCCGGATCAGCGTTTCGTCGACGCCTGGCGTAATGTCTTCCAGATTGTAGCCCTGCATCATGGTGGGGATACCGCAGGCTACTTCCACGTTTTCAATGCCGCGGCGCAGTTCGGCCTTGGCTTCGCCAAACGTCTTGCCATTCTCGGTGGTGATGATCCTGGAAAGTTCGTCGATGTGCTCTTCCAGCACGAATTTCAGCTTGAACAAATATTGAATACGCTCGCCAGGAGGCGTACGTCGCCAGGCTGGGAAAGCGGCGGCGGCAGCTTGCACCGCTGCGTCAACATCCGCTTTGGTGGAAACCGGAGTGCGCGCGAGCAGCTCGCCAGACGCGGGATTGGTAACGTTGACAAATTCGGTGGCCGAGGATTTTCTCCACTCTCCGGCAAAATAATTCTGCAAATCGGTAACGGGTGAGGTAACGGTACTGCTCATCAGAAGACTCCATGCCTCCGGAAGCGCTCCGGGAGGGCTTGCGATATGAAGGATAACGGCCAATGAAGATCCGCCGCGAGGCACTAGTCTATCAAGGTTTGGCTCAGGTGAGCAGGCAGAAAGGGCCGAGCGGATGAAGCAGGACGACAGCTAACCTCAGCGTCCTAATTTGCGGGCGGCCAGCGCTTCGTAGGCGGCTCCAATAAGCGGAGCCGATTCGTTCAGCACGATGGAGACCGGAACATCTTCCAGCATCGCGGTGAAATGCCACTTGTCTTTGAAAGAGGCAAAGAACGCACCATCTTTCATCTTTGACAGAATCTTTACGGCGATGCCGCCGGCGACGTAGACGCCGCCAAGAGCTAGCACCTTCAACGCGAGATTGCCAGCTTCGCCGCCGTAAATCGTAGTCCACAAATCAAGGGCTTCTACGCAAACGGGGCATGACTTGTCGAGCGCGCTCTTGGTGATATAGGGCGCGGGATCGGCATCTGGATCTTCGAAGATCGGATGCATGACGCTGGGCGCGATGAATTCGTGCAGCGTTCGAAAACCGCGGCCGGAGAGAATCAACTCCCAACTGACTTGCGGGTAGCGACGCCGCATAAATCGCAGCAATTCGATTTGCTGATCGGTACGCGGCGCGAAATCGGTGTGACCACCTTCGGAGGGAACGACCTTATAGCGCGTGCCTTCCCAAAACAAAATCCCTTCGCCTAGTCCGGTCCCGGCGGCCAGAAGAGCGCGCGTCCCACCCTTCACCGGAGTGCCCTGATTCAACACGCAAAAATCTTCGGGCGGCAAGTGTTCCAGGCTGTGACCGGTCGCGCCCAGGTCATTCATCAACACGATAGGCTCCACGGCAAGCTCTCTTGCCAAAGTATCCGCGTCGACAACCCAAGGAAGATTCGTGGCATGGATACGATTGTTGACGACGGGCCCCGCGACTCCGAAACCGGCAGCCGTCACTTTCTGGTCGTGAAGATAAGGAGCAGCCTGGCGGGAGAATTCCTTGACGATCAAATCGAACTGGGCAAATTCCTTGCTGGCAAAACGGTGACGATAAACGAACTCGAGCTTGCCATCCTTCTCGGCAAATAACGCGAGGTTACACTTTGTACCGCCCACATCGCCGGCCAGGATCACCCTTGCCCCCTTGCACAAATCGCTTCTATTGAACCGATTTAAGGGTTATACCATTGACGGCCGTCGCGTTCCAATAACTGGTCAGATTCTTTCGGGCCCCAGGTGCCTGCGGGGTAAAGGGGGACACCTTGCGTTTTGGCGGCGCTCCAAACATCGAGGATGGGGTCGACCAGCGACCATGCCGCTTCCACCGAGTCTCCGCGATCGAATAGGGTAGCGTCGCCGCGCAGACAATCATTCAACAGGGTGGCGTAGGCGCTGCGCGTGCCGTTGCCAAAACTTTCCTGGTAGCTGAAATTCATGGTTACATTGCCGATGTTCATCTCCGTGCCGGGCTTTTTGGCTCCGAACGAGACGGAGATGCCCTCATCGGGCTGTATATTAAGGACCAGCCGGTTGGGCTTCACGGCGCGCTCGCGAAACACGATATGCGGCGCACAGCGAAACTGAATCATGATTTCCGTGGTGCGTTTCGCCAGGCGCTTGCCGGTACGTAGATAAAAAGGCACGCCCGCCCAGCGCCAGTTGTCGATCAACAGCTTCATAGCCACGAACGTCTCGGTTCTCGAATTTGGGTTGACGTTTGGTTCGTCGCGGTAGCCCGGCACCGGCTTGCCCTCGGTCGTTCCGGGAGCATACTGTCCGCGGACCACATCTTGCGCCACCATTTCCAGGTTAAAAGGTCTGATGGATTGCAGCACTTTCAACTTTTCGTTGCGAACTGCGGTGGCATCAAACGAGGCTGGCGGCTCGACGGATACTAAAGACGTGAGTTGCAATACGTGGCTCTGGATCATGTCGCGCAGCGCGCCAGCTGTCTCATAAAATCCGCCACGACGCTCGACACCGAGAGTTTCCGCAGCGGTAATCTGCACATGATCTACGTAATTGCGATTCCAAAGCGGCTCGAAAATACCATTGCTGAAGCGAAGCACGAGCAGGTTTTGCACTGTATCTTTGCCAAGATAGTGATCAATGCGGTAGACCTGCTTTTCTTCGAAAACATTCAACACGATCTTGTTTAATTCCTTGGCGGAAGCCAGATCCCGGCCGAAGGGCTTCTCGATAATGATGCGCGTCCAAGCGCTAGGGCCTGTAGGATGATTTAGCCCGGCTCGACCAACCTGCTCGACGATGTCGGGGTAAACTTCCGGCGGCGTGGACAAGTACAAAAGGCGATTTCCTCCAAGCTTCTTTTCTCCGTCTAACTCTCCTAATCGCTTGGCCAGACCAGCGTAGGCGGCCTGATCGTTATATTCGCCGGTGACGTAATAAAGATTGGCGGCAAACTGCTCCCATTTCGCAGGATCAATAGGGCCAACCTCGGAGATGGTCTTGGCGGCCTCGCTCAATGCCGCGCGGAAAGTCTCGTCGGTCATGTGAGTGCGCGCAAAACCGACGATGGCGTAGCGCTCGCCGAGTGAATTGTGTTGAACCAAGTCGTACAACGCGGGTATCACTTTGCGTTTCGCGAGATCTCCCGATGCTCCGAAGATGACAACAGCGCACGGCTCAGCTACACCGCCGTATACGGAACCTGAGCGTTTGGTTTCCTCGGCCATCACTTACCTCCAGGTAAGTAGAAATTAAAAACAAATACAGACGGAACGACTATACCGCAATCCCCAAAGCTTTCAGGTCGGCTGCGAGCTGCGATGCGCTCTGATGGTGAACCACGTTCATGCCCAGGCGCCGCGGGTTTTCCAGGTTCAGCGGTCGATCATCGATGAACACGCACGTCTCTGGGGCGCGCTGCGTTACTTCCAGGGCGATGCGGTAAATCGGTTCTTCCGGCTTGCGCTCGTGCAGATAACAAGAGCTGAAGAACAGCTGAAAGTCATCGCGCAGGTGAAATGCTTCGATGCGATACTGATTCAACTCCAGCGGCTCATTGTTGACGGCCCCAATCAAGTATTTGCCACTGCGCGCGATTGAAGAAAGGACTGCGCGGGTATCCGGATATTCCTTGGACTGCGCGAACATGAAGGCCGCAAACTCCTCGCGGGAAAAGTCTCGCGGTTTGTAGAAGATGGTGCGGTTCAGGTACTGATCAAGACTGATCTGACCGGCGTCAAACGCGGGGAAAGTTAAGTCGTGGCGCTCGCGAAATTCGTCCCAATCCAGGCCGAAGGTCTTGGCCGCTTCGAGGCGAGATCCATGGTCCCAACCGTTGGTAAGGATGACCCCGCCAATATCCCAGAAGAGAGTGGTAATCCCCATTAGGTCAGCCTTCCGTAGAAGCAACTGGAAACCTTTGATGCCGGATGAGCCTAGAAGAGTGCAACCAAAAGGAAGCTACAGGCGTTCCGTAGCCTAGCATAAGCTCGAGACTCGATTGAAGTAAGTTCGCTTCTGCGCGTTCTACCGCAACACCGCGCACCTGCTTGCAACATCCCTACCTGTAGCGGAGAATGTGATTTGCCTAGGAGGCCAGAATGGCTAATGACGATTGTGGGCCGACACCCACACCCAGCCAACCCGCACAACCGGGAGCGCGCACGGTGCATTGCGTAAAATTTGATAAAGACCTGCCCGGACTGGATCGCGTGCCTTGGAAAGGCGAATTGGGCAAGCGGGTCTACGAAAACGTTTCGAAAGATGCGTGGAAATTGTGGCTCGAGCATTCCAAGATGGTCATGAATGAGTACCGTCTGAACCCGTTGGACCCGAATTCACAGAAAATCATGGAAGAGCAGATGGAGCAGTTCTTTTTTGGCGAAGGGGCGAAACTGCCGGAAGGTTATGTGGCACCAAAAGCTAAAGGCTAAGTTTACAAGTTAGGGTGTTCGCATTTCAGAAGCGCCTCGCGATTGCGGGGCGCTTCTGTTTTCCGCCTTACACGTCCGCCGGAGGGAGCTTGTGCGAAACGGGATGCTCCACCGGAAGGCGCGGCGTTAGGGAAAATTTGAGTTTGGAGTGGGCTGAACGTAAAGCTTCTTCGACTTGTTGAGAAGTTGCGGCGCTCGCGAATAGAAAGCCCAGGTAGCTGGAACCTTCCGGCCACGCGGCGATGAAGTCGTGGAGGCGCGCTGTGATTTCGACGCTGGTGATTCCGGGCGTCTGCCAGGCGGCATCTTCTCCTTCGACTTTTTCGAAAACTCCGCTGCTGGGCACTGGAATCATCATTACTCCCGAGGCTTGCTGCTCTCGCGGTGCGTCGCTGCCCGAGAGTCCCAAGGAATGACGCAGCAATAATTCTTCCAGGCCAATGGTTTCCGTTTCGTTGGCGGGAATGAAACGGAGAGACTTGGAACAGAGACCGCCGATGGGACGTGGCGCGATTTCCAAGGGCCATACTCCATTTTCGTTCAAACGAAATTCGGCATGAACTGGTCCGTGGCTCAGCCCCAACGCTTGTACAGACGCGAGCAAGGACTTCTCGATGGCCTGTTGGTCGGCAATGGGCAACCGGCTTGGAGTAACGTAGATGGTCTCCTCAAAATACGGGCCTTCCAGCGGATCGGGCTTGTCGAATATCGCCAGAACGCGGAGGGAGCCTTCCGTCAACAGCGCTTCGACGGCTACTTCCCTTCCCGGCAGGTATCCTTCGGCAACCATCTGATCCAGATTCGGCTCGCGGGTGGCACGGATATCTGCAGATTGTAACAGGCGTTTCAGTCGTGCTGCGCCGGCTTGAAATTCCTGGCGATTGTTGACGCGGACTACGCCCTGACTGGCTGAGAGGGACAGCGGCTTCAACACGCAAGGGTAGGAAATTTCGAGCAGTGCTGGCTCCGGAAGCGGCTCCAAAGCGACGGAGCGGAACCACGGCGTGGGAATACCGGTTTCGCGAAAAACTTCGCGCGTGCGTAATTTGCTGCGGCAGGCTTCGACGCTCGCTGGATGATTGTGCAGTATGCCCAAGCCCCGGGCCACGTAAGCCGCGGTGAGAGCAGGGCGATCACCGAGCGCCAGGATCCCATCGACTTGCAAATCGAGTTGCGCCTGCATCACTTCGAACGCTGCGGCTTCCGGCGTTTCGAAATGAGCTGCGAGGGCGTGGTCATTCCACGGGTCGTCGAGACGCTGGCAGCGGTCGGTGACAAAGGCGAGTTCCACGCCGAGCTTTTCCGCGGCCGCGTTGAAAGAGCGCGTCTGGTAGCCCAGTTTGGTGGCAAACAGTAAAACTCGCTTCTTGCGTGTCATTAATATTCTGCGATCCATGGTCAACGGCGTTATATCGACAACCGTTGCGGTTTGGCAAAACAACTAAACAAATGATTCTGCTTGCCGCACTGCTTCCCGGGCTTTCGCGATGGGGACCAACTGGTCCGCTGTGGGCTCGGCTCAACAGTACCAAGGCTCGTTGAGATACGGCACGCTGGCGCGCGACGCCAAAATGGGCATCGCCGGATATTCGATGCTTAGATCCGCGGCGCGGTTTGCGGCGCGCCACAACTGTTCGAACGCTGCCGCGCGGCCCGTTTTCATTTTTTCTGCCGCAGCTACGATTTCTTGCAGATCTGCGGCAAGCTGATCAACCTTAGGATCTTTATGTTTCCAAGGATGAACGAGGAGTTTCGAATCGAAGGTGCCAACCTGTTCGCGCACGCCGGGCAATTCCAACAGCCGCGACTGTGCCGGAATTAACAGTCGAATTGCCAACTGGATAGGCGCGACTGCATCGATCAGTTGCAGCCGGCGTAGTTGCTGCAAAAGGTCGAGATAGTTTTCGAATGTCGTCCACGGCGTGAATGGCACAAAGGTCGGCGAAAAGTGAATGTCGGCATGCCGACATAGTTCAACGGCACGAAAGAAATCGTCGCGTGTATGATTTTTCTGCAATTTATCGAGCGTGACCGCATCCAGAGATTCCACCGCCGACACAATGAACAAGCAACCGGTTCGCCGCAGAGTGGCAAGAAGATCGGCATTTTTCAGCAGATGCTCAACCTTAATCGTCACGTCGTAGCTCAAACTGGGAAATTCGCGATGTAGCGCTTCTACCAGTGGAACCGCGTGGCCGACACCGTTGAAGAAATCAGGATCGCCAAAGGTAATGTGCTGCGCGCCCGCAGCAACTTGCTGGCGGATATCGGCGAGCACTACATCGCGATCGACAATACGAAACACGCCGTCATATATGGGCACGATGGGACAGTGCCGGCACAAATGCTTGCAGCCGCGACTCGCTTCCGTATAGCCCACAGTGCGGTGTTCGCCGCCGGGCATCACCAGGTGCGCGTAATTTTCCAAGGCCGGAAGGCCCGCGCGATCAGGAGTGAGAAACCGCAGGCGTGCCAGAGAAATGGGAGAATCGAGTGGATGAATCTGCGGCGAAGCGGAAAGGCCGGACAAATGTTCTGCAAGATCGACGAGGGCCTGTTCGAATTCACCGCTGAATAAGCTATCCACCCGTAGCGCGTGAAAACTTTCCGCAGTCAGCGCGGCATACAAACCATAAGCGCAGAGATGGGCGTGCGGATTCAGCCGCCGTATCGGTTCAACAAGATCCAGCGTCAGCCGCGTGGCGGTGTGCATCGGCACATAAAAGGCGATCAGCCGCGCATCACGCAGCGCCGATTCGTTCAGCGGTTCACGCGAAAGGTCCAAACAGGCAACCGAGTGACCACGCTTACGTAGCCACGCGGCCGGTGACGCCAGTCCGAAGGGTTGCCGCCCCAATTCGTAGGTAGAAATAAGAACAATA
This sequence comes from Candidatus Acidiferrum sp., assembly GCA_049691535.1. Taxonomy (GTDB): domain Bacteria; phylum Acidobacteriota; class Terriglobia; order Acidiferrales; family UBA7541; genus Acidiferrum. The sequence continues at coordinate 18,064 of JBAVNY010000338.1, read as the reverse complement.
TTCACGACGATTCATTATAGCGTTCCCGCGTGGCTGCGCGATTTCGGTTATCATAGATGCTCAACCATCGCGAGAAAGGACCTTTAGTATGCCCATCTCTGCATTGAATTCTTTCCGCACCCGGGACAAGTTGAACGTGGGTGCGCAGCCATTTGAAATTCAACGCCTCGAGAAGCTGGAAGAAGATGGCATAGCGGAACTCGCGAAACTCCCCTTTTCGCTGCGTATTTTGTTGGAAAATCTCCTGCGTTTTGAAGATGGACGCTCGGTGCGCGCCGAAGATATTCAGTCGGTGGCGCAATGGAAGCCCGGCGTGGCGCAAAAAGAAATTGCGTTTATGCCGGCGCGTGTGCTGTTGCAAGATTTTACCGGAGTGCCCGCGGTCGTCGATCTGGCCACCATGCGCGAAGCAGTGCAGCGGATGGGTGGCAATCCCAAGCGCATCAATCCTTTATTCCCCGCGGAATTGGTCATCGACCATTCCGTACAAGTGGATAATTTTGGCAGCGTGAATGCCTTTGGCTTGAATGCTGAACTCGAGTTTCAGCGCAATGTGGAACGTTACCAGTTTCTGCGCTGGGGCCAGGATGCGTTCCGGAATTTTAAAGTCGTGCCTCCGGATACCGGAATTTGTCACCAGGTAAATATTGAATATCTGGCGCGCGTGGTCTGCGCCATGCCCAACGGCAATCGCCTGGAAGCGTTTCCCGATTCGCTGGTGGGGACGGATTCGCACACCACGATGGTGAATTCGCTGGGCGTGTTTGGCTGGGGCGTAGGTGGGATTGAAGCCGAAGCGGCCATGCTGGGACAGCCGCTGTCCATGTTGGTGCCGGAAGTCGTTGGGTTCAAGTTACACGGACAATTGCCGGAAGGCACTACGGCTACTGACCTCGTTCTGACCGTGACGGAAATGCTGCGGAAGAAAGGGGTCGTCGGAAAATTTGTTGAGTTCTACGGCTTGGGCTTGTCGACACTGAGCGTGCCGGACCGCGCCACGATTGCGAATATGGCGCCGGAATATGGCGCAACCATGGGCTTCTTCCCGGTTGACGACGAAACCCTCGCATATCTGCAATTCACCGGGCGCTCGCAGGAACAAGTGGCGCTGGTCGAAGCGTATTGCAAAGAACAGTTTTTGTTCCGCACCAATTCAACCGCCGACCCGGCGTTCAGCGATACTTTGTCGCTCGATCTGGAAACGGTTGAGCCGACTCTGGCGGGCCCGAAGCGACCACAGGACCGCGTGTCGCTGAAGAACGCGAAGAGCTCGTTTGCGAAGGTGATAGAAAATACGCCGGCGAAACATGCGGCGGTGAAAAATAACGGCGACTCGTTTGATTTGTCGAGCGGCGCGGTGGTGATTGCCGCGATTACCAGTTGCACCAACACTTCGAATCCCTCGTTGATGCTTGGTGCGGGCTTGTTGGCCAAAAAAGCGGTGGAACGCGGACTGGAGATCAAGCCCTGGGTGAAGACCAGCCTGGCTCCGGGATCCAAAGTTGTAACCGATTATCTGAACGCCTCCGGCTTGATGCCCTTTCTTGAGAAGCTGAAATTTCATCTGGTGGGCTATGGCTGCACGACGTGCATCGGGAACAGCGGGCCGCTGCCCGATGCGATTGGCGCCGCAATTAAAGAAAATAATATGGTGGCGGTGGCGGTGCTCAGCGGCAATCGCAATTTCGAAGGCCGCATTCATCCGCTGGTGCGCGCTAACTATCTGGCTTCGCCGCCCCTAGTGGTGGCGTACGCTCTGGCTGGCCGCATGGATCTTGATTTGACGACGGAACCGTTGGGAACCGATAAAGCCGGAAAGCCGGTTTTCCTGAGCGATGTGTGGCCGACTCCGCAAGAGGTGGAAAGCACCGTGCGCGCTTCGGTGACTACCGAGCAATATCGCAAGCAATACAGCGAAGTGTTCGAAGGCGACGCGCGCTGGAAAGGCATGCCGGTTCCGGCGGGCGACCTTTACAAGTGGGATCCCAATTCCACGTACATCAAACTGCCTCCTTATTTTGACAACATGCCAAAAACGCCACCGCCGCTGGCTGATATTCATGGTGCGCGGGTACTGGCGGTGCTGGGCGACAGCGTGACCACGGACCATATTTCTCCTGCAGGTTCGATAGCGGCGGAGTCGCCGGCAGGAAAGTATTTGATTGCGCATGGAGTGAAGCCGCACGAATTCAACTCCTATGGTGCGCGGCGCGGTAATCATGAAGTGATGATGCGCGGAACATTTGCGAATATTCGTTTGCGCAATCAGCTCGCGCCCGGCACCGAAGGCAGTTGGACATTGCATTTGCCGGACGGCGAGAAGATGTACATCTACGATGCCGCCGTGAAGTATCGCGAAGCGGGAGTTCCGCTGATCGTGATTGCCGGAAAAGAATATGGTTCGGGATCATCGCGCGACTGGGCAGCGAAAGGCACGCGATTGCTCGGCGTTCGGGCAGTGATTGCGGAGAGCTACGAACGCATCCATCGCAGCAATCTGGTGGGCATGGGCGTTCTTCCGTTGGAATTCAAGCCCGGCGAAAATCGCGAAAGCCTTGGGTTGACAGGTCACGAAGTATTTTCGATTGAAGGTGTCTCGACGCTTTCGCCACGAAAGCAGGCGACGGTCCACGCGAAGTCGGCGGATGGAAAAGAAAAAACGTTTTCCGCGATGGTTCGCGTGGATACGCCGGAAGAAGTTTCGTATTACCAGCACGGCGGGATTCTGCAATACGTGCTGCGGCAAATGCTGGAATAGCCGCAGCGCTTAAATCGAAGAGAGATTCCTTACTTCGTTTGGAATGACGGACTTTGGGTCGAGTTGATTAGCTGCGGCCTTCGCGCTTCTGGGCTAACACCAACCCGCGCGGAGTAGGCAAGAGCAACACCGACAGCAAGCCCTCGGCTTCAAGGCGCAGCGCACCTTCACGGACGCTCTTCATGTGCGAACTGGCGTCGTGAATCAGAATCACTCCATATTGATTCATCTGCGGAAGAAAGTGGCGAACTTCCTTTTCGCGAAGTTCCGGGTCGCTGTCGCAAAAAAGCATGTCAATCTGCCCCGGAACTTTCATTTCCAAGCTGGACTCGTTTCGCGCGTCAATCCATTCGCCCAAGCCGGACTCGGCGAAGCGTTTTTTCGCAGCGTCAAAAACTTTTTTGTCCCACTCGCAGGTAATCACGCGTCCCACGCCGTTCTGCTTCAATCCTTCCGCGATGCGCAGGGTGCTCAGGCCAGAGAATGTTCCGGTCTCCACAACGAGCTCCGGCTTGACGGTGTTCACAATCGACTTCAGAAAATCGAGGACTTCCACTTCTGCGCTCATGGAATCGTACATGTGCCACCGTTCTGGATGCGGACATTCGGGAGTAGGCCGGTGATATTCCGGCTGAAGAACGTCGCCGTGCGAAAGAATATGGTCTACGGTGCGGTGCTCTTTTTTAAGCGCATGGAATTGGCTTTTGATACGCCAAAGTAACACCGCGCCTGCAAGGATAGACAAAACACTGGCAACTTGGGCATTGGACATGCCCAGGAACGAGCGCGGATTGATGCGGATGATCTCCACCAGGAAGCGAGCAATCCCGGTGAGGATTAAATAATTGCAGAAAATTTCGCCCTTGGCCTTGGGCCCGCGTATCGCCTTGGTGCCCATGTGCCAGAGGAACGCACCAATGGCGCACCAAATAAAAAATTCGTAGAGCGGAGTGGGGTGTACGCGATCAGTTGTCGGCACGACGCCATTGGGAAAACTCATGCCCCACGGCAGCGCTGTAGGCCGGCCGTAATCGCCATCACCAGACAGCAAACACCCGATACGGCCGATGGCGTAACCGAAGCAGGCGGCGGGAGAACATGCGTCGAGAAATTCTAGCGTGGGAAGCTTGGCGAACCGCCCTTGCAACAGCATGGCGCCAAAACCGCCGAGAAATCCGCCAAACCATGCAAACCCGTAACGGCTGAATAGCAGCGGAAAAGGATCGGCAAAAAATTCTGCGGGTGATTCGAGTAGATGGTAGAGCTTCGCGCCGAGGATGCCCGCCAGGCCCGCGACGGTGATCATGGTGAAAGCGTCGGCCTTCCATCCGCGGCGCAGGAAATCGGCTTGAAGAATGTAGGCGGAAGTAATCAGCGCCAGAGCGACCATGAGACCGAAGGTAGGAATGGTTAAAGGACCGAGGTGGAGATACGGAATCATCGCTTCAGTGGGTCGGTCTCACATCAAAAGTATACACGAGCGCCAACTTCAAGCTGGGCGGCGACGATAAAACGCCGTGCCAAGCGCGAGCCAGATGGCCAAGGCGATCCATTCGGCAAGCGAGAAGTGCCCAGGGAAGGCTGGCACCAGCTTCATTAATGTGAGCAGCAGCGAGATGGCAATGCCAAGCGCGGCGATAATGCGCAGGCGATAACCTTTTGTGACGAGAAAAAACGACGCGCAGGCCGCGAGCCACCCGAGCGAAGAAGCCAGTGCGCCGACTTCGGTGACCGGCACAAGCAGAGCGTCGCCAATCAGCAAGCCGATGAGCGTGCCGATGCACGCGCCAAAAATGGCTACGGTTGGGGTCAGATATACGGTGTGGACCGCGGCAAATTGTTTGGGAATTGTGCCGCGACGTCCGAACGCAAAGAGCAGCCTGGTGGAAGCCACGAAGTTTCCGTTGAACACTTGAAATAACGCGACCAGCGAAATCGCCAGGATCAGGCGCACCAGCCAGACGGAGTGCGTGCCCTGTTCGAAGGCAATCGCGGTTGCAAAACGCTTGCCGAGCAGGCTTTGCCAGGGAGCCACATAGGAAACAGCACCGACCGCGAGAACCAAGAAACCTGCGCCAATCAGCAAGGCCATGGCGATGGCTTTGAAGAAGTCGCGCTTGGCGAAGCCGGGGTGCGCCTCCTCGGCAACCTTCGGCACCGATTCGAAGCCAGTGACGAAGTACGGCACGATTTGCAGCGTCAGGAGAATCGACGCCAACGGAGCGTGGCTGAAAAGTGGCTTCATGTGTGAGACGGAGCCGGTGCGCGCGCTGACGAGGACCAACACAGCGAACACCAGCAGTACCGCCGAAGTAGCCCAGGTTTGAAATAAACTGCTGGCGCGAATGCCGCGATAATTCAAATAGCCCAGAAACACGGTGAGCGCGATACCCAGCACCAATCTTGGAAGAAAAACCGGTTGATCGGCAACGCGATACAGTTCGAACGTGTCGAGCTGGGGAAACAGGTACGCGGCCAGCTTGCCGACGGCCACTGCTTCCCACGGGCACACGATGAAGTAGGCCAGAAGCATCATCCATCCAGTGAAATAGCTGACCAGCGGCGGGAACACTTGCGCGGTGTACGCGGCTTCGCCCGCAGCGTCGGGCAAGCGCGCCACCCACTGGCCGTAGATGTAGCCCACCGGTAATAAAAGGATGCCGCCCAGCGCGAACCCAAGCATGGCGCCCAGCGGGCCGCCACGCGCGAGCCAGTCGTCCATCAAAACGACCCAGCCGCTGCCAATCATGGTGCCGAAACCCAGCGCAAAATAATTCCAGAGTGTCAGTTTGCGAGCGAGCGTCGGCATTTACAGGACGCAGAGCAGTTCGTAGAGAAGATTGGCGGCAAGCAGTGAGGTAATTTCGCCGGTATCGAATGGCGGCGAGACTTCGACCAGGTCGCAACCAACGATGTTTAATCCTGCCAAAGCGCGCACCAGGTTCAGGATCTGAATGCTGGTGAAGCCGCCAACCTGCGGGGTGCCGGTGCCGGGGGCAAAGGCCGGATCAACACAGTCGATGTCCAACGTGATATAGACGGGCTGGTCGCGGAAGGCGCGCAGTTGCCGCAAGAAAATGGGCAGGCCTTTTTCGTGGAATTCTTCGGCAGTGATCATTTTGACTTTGTGTTTGTGTGCGAAGTCGAAATCATCTTGGGCATAGAGTTGGCCGCGCAAGCCTACTTGCAGGAACTTGCCTGGCCGGATCAGGCCTTCTTCGATGGCGCGGCGAAACGGCGTGCCGTGCGAATAACGACTGCCAAAATACGAGTCCCACAGGTCGTTGTGGGCGTCGAATTGAATCATCGTGACAGGACCGTGCTTTTTAGCAATGGCGCGTAGGATGGGCAGGCTTAGCGAATGATCGCCGCCGACTGCCGCGCAGCGCGCGCCCGCGTTCAATATGGTCAGCATCTGATCTTCAACGCGCTGGAAGGTGTCTTCTATCGAAAGCGGATTGACCGAGAAATCGCCATAGTCGGCGACGCGATATTTCGAGAATGGATCGACTTTAAGCACCGGATTCCACGGCCGAATAATGGCGGATTGCTGGCGCACGTGGCGCGGGCCAAGGCGTGGCCCAGGGCGATAGGTTGTGCCGCCATCGAAAGGAATGCCGGCGATGGCAATATCGAGTTCTTCCGGCTGCGTAATATGCGGCAGCCGCATGAACGTGGAGATACCGGAAAAGCGGGGATAGACCAGAGCGTCGACAGGGGTGGGATGGGGAAGTTGATATTTCCTGGTCGGTCTCTTCATCGGTCGTATGCTATGAGGCGCGAAGTTCGAAGTCAACGCGAGGAAATGATTGCCTCGTCGCGATGTTGCGAGGAGCGGGGCGCGCGGGAGTTCAAGGACAATTGCCTGGGGCGGGAAGGCCGGCGAATCGAGCGCGGATCCAACTGGCTTGCTCGCTGACGGAACTTCCCAAGACCGCGCTCGCGTTAGGGCTGGGATATTTGACGAAAAGCACGCGGTCTTTCCGCTGGCAGAGGCGCGCCACAGCCTTAGCGGTGAAAGCTGAGGGCAGAGCTGCATCAACTTCCCCGTTAATCACCAGCAGGGGACGTTGTGCGGGCTCCTGGCCCAACTCATTCCTAATGAAAAATCGTTTGACGTATGGGTTCTCTCGCCAGCCTGATTTCAGCACATCATTCGACGGCACGTCCGGCCCTAACCTGGCGTCGCAAGATTCGCTGATGTACTGGTATAGCTGCAGCGCCTTGTCGGTGAGTATTTCTCGAACTTGGAACTCGGGATAGACGGTCTTGATTCCTTGAGCCAAAAACACAAGCATGGAATAGTCGGGTCCTTGAGCGAAGCGCTCAAAGATCTCCTGCAGCTGCGCCACCCCTGAAACCGCGACGGCCCCCAGGAAATCGGGATCGCTCAATGCGCTGCTGGTTTCCGCGACCCCAACCGCCACGATGGCTCCCAGAGCGTATCCCGCAGCAACCCACTTGGTTCCGAGCTGTGGCAGCGCTGCGTGCGCTGCTGGAATGGAGTAGATCACATCAAGCGCGTTGGTCCGCACGTCAAATACGGCATGCGGAAAGGTAGTTCCCAATCCAGCATAGTCGGAAGCCACGACGGCGTAGCCGAGGCTGGCGTACATGGAAAGAAGCGGTCCCTCGTTAAGGTTTTTCAGTAAAGATGGGGCACAACGTCGAGCCGACCCGGTGAAATCATGCGCCCAGGCGATGACTGGCCAGCCGCCGGTCGGAGGCGTTCCATCAGGAAGCAGCACCACACCCGATACGGCTACATCTTCTCCTTGCGAAGAGCGGGAATGATACAGGATGCGAACAGTCGACAGAGCACCGGAGAGATGGTACTCGTCAAACACCTCGGAGCGGATTAGTTCGCCCGGTTTACCGGCAGGCAGCGGCAAGGATGTGTCATAAAACTTCGTGAGCGGCAGGGTGCGCGGTGCGTGGTAAATCTTAGGCGAAGGCTGAGCAGGCGTAGGGGTTTGCGCGAAACCTGCAGAACCGGCAAAGAGGACAGCGGCGCATAGGATCTTCAGTTCCATAGCGCAGGAGACTGGCACCTGGTTTTGCTACCAATTGGAACGAGAACCCGGAGCGTTTTCAGCGGCTTTGAACTGGTTACGCTTGGCATACGCAATGGCGGCGAGGACCAGCCACATCAAAGTTGGGGGAACGATGAGCACCAGTATCCCGCTGCGCAGTGCCTCAATCATTCGAGAACCTGAGGAAGCAGCCTGCGTGTAACAGAGCGCACAACTTTGGGAAAAAACCGGAGGGGATAGCAAAATTATTACGAGTGACAGCAGAGCAACAGCGGTCAAACGGAGCGATACTTTAATTTTCACGTTCGTTCCTCGCAACGCGCATTACTCGCCTTTTACTTTGCAAAAGGCGCGCCAAGCAGCAGCCGGAAGCTGTCGGTCCATCCATAGTTAATGGTCGCCAGCACGAAAAGCGTAAAGACCGCAAAAGCCACAAGAGAGCTGTGGTTTTCCGACGCCAACCCCATGAAGTAGAGTACTCCCAGCAGCGCCCCAACGAAGGCAAATAACAGCATGCTGACAAGGAGTTGCGGTTCCGCCGGATGCCGGTAAGCCGTCAGCAGTTCCAGCAGGGGAATGACCAGCATCGCGATATAGACCACCACATATTTGCCTATCCCGCCCTTTGCTACAGGTGTACTCATAGTCAGATTTCCTTTCCGCGAATCGTATCTTTAGTTTGCGACGTTCATGAGATAGACCAAGGGCACGACGAACATCCACACGACGTTAATAAACTGCCAGAAAAGATGCATGTTTTCGATATGCGTAGCGCCGAAACGACCGCTCTTGTAGCCGAGTCCGACGATGACCATAGCAACCAGCGCGGCGATGACGTGCAGCAGTTCCATGCCGGTAACACTGAAATAGGCCCCTCCAAACAGACCAGTGCCCCAGGGATTCGTCGAGAAGGTAACTCCCTGACCAACCATCCCGAACCATTCACGAATATGTAGAATTGCGAAAAGGGTGCCAAGCGCCAAAGTGACCATGGTCCAACGGAAAGCTCCCGCCCGGTCCCCCGCCCGCGCTGCCCGCACCGCCAGCACCATGATAAGGCTGCTGCTGACAAGGATGAACGTCATGACCATGACGTTGACTATCGTGCCAGTTTGAAACGGCCTGGGCCAGTTTGGTGTGGCGTTCCGCAAGAATCCGTAGGCGACCAGGCACGCGGCAAACGTCATGATGTCGGAAATAATGAAGAGCCACATCGCCAATTTTATTGCTGGAACGGCAAATGGCGAAGGCTCCATCACTGGGGTATGGTGTCCACCCAAAGCTACGTCAGTATGGCTCACAGCTCCTCCTAATGATCGAGTGCGTTAAATTCTCATCCAGAGCAGCAAAAACAGATACAGCCAAAGCACACCCATGAAATGCCAGTAGATCGACGTCGCATTCAGCGTGCTCCGGCGCAGGGTCGAATGGCCGAATTTGACCAAGACACGGACCAGCCCGGCGAGACCGCCCATTACATGCAGAGCATGCAGAGCGGTGAAAACGTAAAAGAAAGAGCTGTTGGGATTGGTAGCCAAATACAACCCCTGAGACCGCAATTGCAGCCAAGCCATGTACTGACCTGCCACAAAGAGCAAGCCGAGGCTCAAAGTTATGTACAGCCAGCGCTTGGGGACCTCCACGTGAGTGTCCTGACCACCCATGAAGGTGGCAATGCGGCGACGCGCTACTTCAAGAGTGACGCTGCTAGCCAGGAGCACGAGTGTGCTGAGGAATAGGACGGAGGGCAAGGTGATGTGTCGCCAGTCTGTGGAGGCGCCTTGGCGAACGATCAAAGCGCTGGTGAAGGCGGCAAACGACATGCAGATCGCCGCGATGCCAACCCAAATAGCACTGCTGGACGGAGGCGGCGAGTGATCTTCAATCACCCGCAGGTTGCCGTCAGCGGGAACCAAGTTCTGCCAGCCGCCATTGCCAGTGTGTCCGGATTCCGGTTGCCCCGGTAGCCGCAGCACTTTTGGTTTTGGAGGTGGTAACGTAGTCGCCATGCATTCATCCTCTCTGGTCTTGCACTCTTGAGATTAATCTCCACCTGCGGATGAGATAGGAATCTCCGGCGAGTTCTGCATGATGTAGTCTGCGCCCGATGCGGTTTTTACACCGTACTGTTCGGCATCGTGATAGACGATCGGATCGACACCGCCGAAATTGTTCCAGGGTGGTGGCGAAGGCATAATCCATTCCAACGAAGTGCCTTCCCACGGATTGGCGGGCGCCGGCGCACCACGGAACCTGCTATGGATGAAGTTGTACAGGAAAATAAGCTGGACCGCGCCAGTCACCAGGGCGGCGACGGTGATGAATTGATGCAAAGGGATAAGCGGCTTGAGGAAATCATCCGTAAATGCAGCGTAACGGCGCACATTGCCAGCCCAACCTAGATAGTGGAAGGGCATGAAGATGCAATACGTGCCCACGAAGGTCAGCCAAAAATGGATTTTCCCCAATTTCTCATCCATCATTCGGCCAAACATCTTCGGGAACCAGAAGTACGTTCCAGAGAAGATGCCGAACATGGCCGCGACGCCCATGACCATGTGGAAGTGTCCCACAACGAAGTAAGTGGCGTGGAGCATGATATCGATGGAAGGTTGCGCCAAGAAAAAGCCGCTAACCCCTCCACTGACAAACATCGAAATGAAGCCCAAGGCAAACAGGGATGCCGTATTGATGCGAAGCTTCGCGCCATACAGACTGCCGATCCAGATTAGAACAACGACGGTGGACGGAATGGTGATCATCAGAGTAGGGAAAGAGAATACCAACGACGAGAAGGGATTCATGCCGCTGACAAACATGTGGTGTCCGTAGACCATGTAGCTGAGAAAAGCGAGGGCCCACATGGAATAAAGGATAGCCTTCATGCTGAGCATCGGGCGACGCATGTTGGTGATCAGCACATGGGTGACGATTCCCATTCCCGGCACAATGGCGATGTACACTTCGGGATGCCCGAAGAACCAGAACAGGTGTTGCCACAGCAGAGTAGATCCGCCCGAGTGCGGTACGAGCTGGTCGTTGAGCACTAAGCCAGAGGGAACGAAGAAACTGGTCCCAGCGACGTGATCGAGAATCAAAAGAATACACGCCGGCATTAAAACCGCGAAAGCGGTAAGACCCATGCAAGAAGTGATGAACCAGGCCCAAGCGGTAACCGGCAAGCGATTCAAGGTCATTCCCTTGCAGCGCATATCAAGGACGGTGGAGATAAAGTTTAACGCCCCAAGCAACTGGCCAATGCAGAAGATGCCCAGAGCAGTCGCCCAGATTACCTGGCCCGCGCCTTCTCCAGGCCCGGCCGCCTTACCAATTGCGCTCAATGGAGCGTACGAGGTCCAACCTGCGAGCGGGGGGCCATCGCTAACGAAAAACGCGGTGATCAGAACGCAGAAGGCCGTTAAGGTAACCCAAAAGGACATCATGTTGAAATGCGGAAACGGCATGTCTTCCGCGCCAGTCTGGATGGGTAGAAAAAAATTGCCAAAGGCCGCGAAGGGCGCGGTAGTGAGTACGAAAAAAACCATGATCGTGGCATGCATGGTCATTAATTGGAGATAGTACTCCGGTGTCATCACCCCGCCCGGCGCCCCGTTGGGCGAAATCGTCTGTAACCCTGGGATGGCCGCATTGGTCCACCCGAGATGTATGCGCATGAGCCAAGACAGCACCATGCCCGTTACCACTGCGACTAAGGCGAGGGTGTAATACTGTATGCCGATCACCTTGTGGTCCGTACTGAACACATGCTTCTTAATAAACGTCGTCGGAGGACCGTGGTGCACTGCAGGTGCTGCTGACGTTTCGTGCATTTGCTCACCTCACTGAATAATGTGAAAGTCTCCGTCCCGAGCTGCTTGACCTGGCGAACGACCTACTGAGCGGCTGCCTGCTTCTTGAGCCACTCGTCGTAATCCTGGGGCGACATAACCTCCAGGTAAGCCCTCATGTTGTAATGGCCCAGCCCGCACAGTTGCGAGCAGACGATTTCATACTTGCCGACCTGCGTGGCGGTAAAATGCATGGAAAGATCGAGGCCCGGGACGAAGTCCTGGTGGATGCGTAGCGCGGGCACGTAAAATGAATGGCTTACGTCTTTCGCGTGCATGAGCAGATGGACTTCTTTATTTACAGGAATAGCCATCTCCGCCGTCACGATGTCGTCCCTGGAGTCCAGGTCATGTTCTGGATCCAGGCCGAATAGATTCTGAGTACCCTCATTAATCATCTCAGGATGAATGGTGCCAAACTTTCCATCCGGACCGGGGTAGCGGAAATAGAAAGCAAATTGCCCGGCTTGGACTTGGATGGGGATGGCGTCCGCAGCAGGCGCTGTAAAATAGACCTGGGACCACGCCTTGGTGCCAAATGCCCCAAGGGCCAAAACTTCCACACCAACGAGGACAATCGCGGCAATCACCAAACCCTTGGCGCCGCCCGGGAAAGTCCGAACCCTACCATCAGTGCGAGGGCTGGAGAATTGCCATATGAATATGGCTAAAAGAATCTGGGCGGCGAGGAACGACACACCGGCCTCGATCATGGTGTCCGCCATCTGATTATCGATTAAAGCTCCATGAGTCGAGATGTTTGCCGGTGGTTCCCAGGTATGCATTACCACGGGAATGGCCGAAAGAATTGCAATCACGATGATGGTCACGGCAAATAATTTAGCCATCGCTCCCCGCCTCTGCCCGTTAGTGCACGGGCGTTCATATCACTTATTGGGACCCAATTCGGAAGCAAGATACGCTGAACTTCAGTACGACCTACGGCTAGGGTTAATAGGGTTTGGCCTTGAAAACGAAGTTAACGGTTTTGGTTTCGGATCCGGAAATGGTCACTTCTTGAGTTTGCTCGCCGTAGGATTCCTGCCAGGCGGTGATGGTGTACTTGCCTGGGGGAAGGTTGGCCAACGAGAAAGCGCCAGTATCGGGCGTAACCGCGTAGTGAGAATTCTTCAAGACCGCGAAGTTGCCATGCATCCAAGGATGGATGTTGCACTTCACCGGAATGAATTCGGACTTGTCGTACTTTTCGCTAATTGGCGGGGTTCCTGGAGGCTGCGACTTGTTCCATTCACGGTTCAGTTTCGGTAGCGGATGAATGTTGTGCGAAGTCTGATCTTCGTTGGCTATCTTGAGTTCCTGGTTTACTTGGAAAGCCAAGATGTGCGGAATATAGCGGCATCCCTTTTGAGTGAAAACGGCGGCGGTTGACGGAGCGGGCTCGTCGGGAGTGCCAGCAGAGACGTAAACAACCACATCTGCCAACGCATTGCCCGGACCGGTGACGACGGTTTCCACGAGCGGGGGCGTGGTGTACATCTTGGCGCAAGATGGTTCTTTGGACATATCGATCGGCTTCATCTTGGCAGGCGTGCCTTCATAGGTCACCTTGCCGCTGACGGTACCTCCAGCAGGTCCAGCCATAGCCACCACCGAAGCGGCCAGCATGGCGAATCCTGCCATTACTACGTGCGACTTTCTCATGCGAGTACTCCCTCCTGAAATTCAGCAACGAATGTGCGCTGATTACGGCTTGATACCCGAACCGGTATTCGTGTTGTAAACCTTCTTGGCCTCGACGATGTCGTGGCCTTCCTTGGTGCTCATCCACAACGCTAGTTCTGGGCTGGGGTTGTTATACTGCAAAGTACGCAAATAGTGGACTAAATCCCAAGCTTCATCCGGCTTAACCACGTCGGCGAAAGATGGCATGGGTGTGCCATCCACACCGGTCATGAAAATCCGGAAGAGGTCGCGGTTGGTGCGCCCGCACTTGGAACGGTTCGATGACGTGAAGTTGTAAGGACGGATGGGTTGGTCATTGCTGTCCGTCAACGTAGAAGCGGAAGGGCCATCGCCGCGGCCTTCCTGCCCGTGGCACTTCCAGCATTCCAGCTTCTGAAAGAGTTCGCCTCCATGCTTGATGCTGTCCAGCGTGAGTTTCGGCTCTTCGGGAATCGGAATGGGATCTCCTGGCTTTTCGGTCTTCCATCGTGGCGAAAACGTCTTGATGAAGGCAATGAGATCAGCGCGGTTCTGCGCGGTCAATGCAGCCCAACTGGGCATGTTAGTGAAATTGAAACCGCGAACCAGAGTGTTGTACAGATCCTGGTCTTGCGGCAATGTGCCGGTGGGCGTTGAACGGCATTTGAACGTGGCCATCACGAAATTGCGTGGCATGGGAACTACGTATGGAGCATTTTCGCCATTGCCGTCACCGCGCGCGCCGTGGCAGCCCCAGCAATAACGGTAGTACAGCGGCTTGCCCGCTTCGGCGTGGCCGGTGACGTTCGGTTCTTTGATATGCGATTCTTGAGCCGACGCGAAGCCCACCAAGAGCAAGGCGGCGGCAAGACTGAGGCAAATCTTCGATATATTTATATTCCTCATGTTGTCCTCACCCTTAGAAGTCAAAGTCAAAGCCAAACAACAAGCTGCTATTGGTCAGATCGGTTGCAGTGACGGGCGAGGCGCCGCGCTGGCGGACAATGGCGTATTCCGCATGGTAGGCAAAGCCAGCACGTGCGTTGATAAACGGATAGTAACGGAGTCCGAACACCAACGAATCGATGTTGCCCAGGTTGCCAGGATTCGTGGCAAATGTCTGTTGCGACATGCGGATCAACTCGTAACGATTGATGAAGATAAGTTGCGGGCTGAGAGTATAGTGGCTTTCAAACAGCGCTCCGTTCCACGACGGCGAACGGGCTCCCGCAGGCAGAGCAGTGTTGGATGGGGTGTTGGAGCCTAGAAACGCGCTATCACTGCCATGGAAGTACATTGTAGTAATGTCGAATTTCTTGATGTAAAACTGCCCGACCAATCCAAAACGACGGAAGCTCTGGTTCCCTATACCAGTTCCCGGCAGGCCAGCCGTGGTGGTCGAGGTCACTGGTACTCCATTAAGATCGGTGCCCACGGTGCTGGTGGTGGTCAGGTTTTGCCCGAAGTAAGTCGAGGCTTGGCCGAGATAAGCAAACGCGCCGACACGCTGCAAACCAAAGCTTCCCCATTCAAACGCTTGACTAGCCGCGAAGAATCCGTCGTAGGAACGGCTGGTCGGTAAGCCCGGACTTCCGTCACTCGAGCTAAGAAGTGACGCCGAAACGCGGGTGCGATCGTTCTTCGAGTGGCCCATCCACTCCACACCCACCTGGTTGTCGCCGATTCCGAAGGTGTATAGAGACTCAGAAACGCCTGGAGCAACGAGGGGCTGAAAGTGATAGTTCTGATAAAACCCGCCGTTGCTAGACAAGGTCAAGATACGCTTTTCGGATAGGAGATTGTCCAACTCAAACTTGCCCAGTTTGATGTTGACCCAACTACTGCCACCCACATTGTCCAAGCGGGCCCAGACGGATTCGAAGTGGAAAGCGCCGGTGTTGTCAGAAGAGGGCAAAATATAAAACGAATAATTATTGGCGAGCGTCCCGGCGACGTGGAAATCTAGACCACTCCAATCGAAGCCGTGCACCGTGCTTTGCGCTTCGGCGCTTCCGGGACCATTGGGGCCGTCGACTTGAGCTTTGTCGGTGCTTTCCCGGTGCCAGTAGGGCGTCATGCGGAATGTTACCGGCCAGTAGGCCGCTTGCTGAAAGATGGGGGCATCTCGTTCGTTACCCATCTGATAGCCGTTGTCTTTGAATTGCTGGCCAAACGGACTGAGCATTGGCCAAGCGAGGTGACACGCGGAGCACGGCATTCCATATTTTCGGGCAAAAGCGGGAATGGCTGCGGCCGGACGAGAATCCACCAGTAAAATTGCGATTACGAAGACCAGATACCCCAGAATGGTGCACACCCGTGCCAACCCATCCCTACCCCTTTTAGGACTCCACAATTCCATACTGCCTCCTCTGACGTTAGGCGAACACGTTAGGCAGACAACGATTGCGATTAGGTGCTTCGGTAAACCTGGAGGGAGTGTGGTGGCGGTGGAATTACAGCAAATAGACCAGAGAGTCCCCTGGTCCACCCCTGAGCAAGAGGAAAACTGAGTCTAATATGCTCCACCGTACCCACGGAAAATCACGCCTGTCCTCTCCGTCAAAAGAGTATTGGCGAATTTCCAGTCCCTGAACCGAGGTGGATGCTACTCCTGCTGAAAAGTAAAATGCAAGAGTTTTCTTGGATGCATCTGAAAATTTAGCGAAGCGCAGTTGTAGTACTTTTCGTTTCCCCGGGAATGACCTTACCTTGTGGCGATTTGACAGGCTCGGGAACTCAGGTTAACAGTAAGCGTAATGAGAAAAGAGATGGAAATTGCCAGAAAAGAGGCGAGAGCTTTTCGAATGATTCGCACATTTCGTCGCACCGTACCACTCGGTATTCTAATAACTTTGGGACTATGCGGGTTGACGTGCCCCTGCGGGAACGCCCAGCAATTGACGACCTCAGGACTAACGCAAGAATTTAACGGTTCGATCGATGAAGTGCGAACCGCGGTTCTCGATGTGGTTCGCGATCACATCGTGCATGGCACGAAAATGTTTGATAGGGAGCCGACGCTTAACGGCGCAGAAGCGGTGGACTCGACGCCCTTGTTCCCACCGTGGACTGGACCGGGCGAGGTCTTCTTCAAAGTTCGTCCCGATGCGATTGCGCCTCGACATTTCGAGGACCCCGCCGACAAAGGCACGATCGGCGTACGGTACGTGATCATTCCAGTAAACGCGGAGCGCACGCGTGTTCATGTCGATGCGCTATATGCTGAAGATGCCCGGCGCCGCGTCCACGCTTCCGACGGCACGGTTGAAAAAAGCGAGTTGAAGGAAATTAAAGAACAACTCGAGGCCGATCAGGAAGCCGCGCAACAAGCCGCGGACGCGAAACGACGCGCCAAGAGTGCGGAGTTGGTTCATCAAAGCTATGTGCGCCAGCGGGAAGACGAGAGTACGCGGCTGGCGAACGCACAAAGCGCCGAAAAGGAGTTGGAAAACGAGGTAAACACGCTTCACCACGAATTGGAACGTCGCGTGAAAGCGCCGGGCACAGATTTGAAGGCGGCGCCATTTCAAGCCGCGGCCACCTTGAAAACGCTTGCGGCGTACAGCGAGGTGGTGGTGCTGATTGTCACGCCTCACTGGCTGGGCGTGGAAACACCCGAAGGACAGCGCGGATGGATACCAAACGAACATTTGGAGCAGTTGCCGTGACCGCAAGCGCGAGAATGTCAGCCGTTTATTCGCGAATCGTTTTGTTGACGATTGTGTTCTGTATTTGCGCCTGTTTAACGCGAGCGCAAAGCGTTCCCTACGCGCGCAGCTATACGAAGCCCAAGGAGCAGGTGGATCAAGGGCTTAAAGATTTGCAGGCGTATTCTGGGCAAAAATTGCCAATCCTCGATGGCTTCGTCGCCGTCGGTGACAAGCCGCTGGACCGCTACGAGCGCGGCTTTTATCAATTCTCGGTAACCCTGGTGCCGGGGGATAGCGGCGCGACCATTGTTCGCCTGTCCGCGAAGATCACGGCATGGTACGCGGATCGCGATGTTGCCAAGTCAGGCTACCAGGTGCTGCCTTCGAATGGCCGCCTGGAACTGGATTTGTTGGATCGGCTCGAAGATAAATTAAATGGGAAAGCGGTCGCGGCTCCGGTTACCAGTGCAAACACGGTGGCGGCCCCGAAAGCGAAGCTGGATCTTTCCGGGGTGCCTGGAGGATCGATCGGCGTAGCGCCGCCGTCCGCATCTTCGAAAACTCCCGACGAAGTTGCGGCGCTTCGTTCGCAACGAATGGCGCAAGAACGGCGAGTGCAGCAACTGACCGCGGAGATGCAAAGCTTGAAAGAGATTCAGAGTTCGCAGGCGCACCCGCAGAATCTGGTTTTGGTCCGCAAATCCGGCACTCCTATTTACGCGAAGGGAGCGGACGGTGCCCGCGTGTTGTTTCAGGCGTCGGCCAATGATGAGTTTGAATTTCTGGACGCGGATGGCGAGTGGCTGCACATCGAAATTTCAGGAGATTCACGCGGCTGGGTGCGCAAGAGCGCGGTGGAACTGCCGGAACAAATTGCGGCGCGATTGCAATCGCAGGGCGCGGCGGCTGGCGCGGATGAAACATTGAGCGCCTTCCGCATCGAGCGCGAAGAAACCAGCACGTTTCCCGGAGGCTGGGCTTCGTTGCGCGGAAAATCCGTAAAGATTTACACCGTGCAGCCGGTTTCGCAGGATCCCAAGGAAACAGGACCGGCGGCGCGCCTGAAATATTCTCTGAGCTTGTTTGAGAAGGCCATGAAAGATGCTGCGG
>JBAVNY010000337.1:0-8871 GCA_049691535.1 Candidatus Acidiferrum sp. | reverse complement strand
CTCTTTGTTCTCGATAGCCTTGGTCATCGCCGGTATTTTCTTCCTGTTTTCTCGCAAAGCGGACAAGGAAACTCGCCGGGCGTATAGCGTCATAGCCCAGCTTGAACGTGGCGTCAAAAACGAAGAGCAGCTTATGGAGTCAGCTCGGCGCCTGCGCGAAGATCCGAATAATACCGACGTGCTGCAGCAAAAAGAGCAGCTTCAGGCGCAAACCGAAGCTTTGAAGCAGAAGCTTTCTGCGCCAAACGGTGGCGACGTTAACGAACTGCGCCGGCAGCTTACGCAGACCACCAGCCGGCTGAGTGAAATCGAAGGGAAGTCGCAGGCTGCGGAAGGCGTCATCCGCAATTTTGCGCCTAGTGTCTGTCTGTTGCACGTTTCTGTAGCGTTCAACGAAAAAGATTCGGGCAAGCGTGTTCGCTACGGCGGGACCGATAGCGATGGGTCTCCGCTCAAGGATAGTGAAGGGAATCCCGTTTACACCACTGAGGGACGGTCCCCGGAGGTGCGCGCCGATTTTTTTGGCACCGGCTTCATCGTTGGTGAAGGCAAAATCATCACCAATCATCACGTGGTGCAACCGTGGTGGCAGAACGAAGAACTGGCCACCGCGACACAGCAGGGGCTCGAGCCGGTGATTGCCGAGATGACCGCGTATTTCCCTGGCGCGGACAGTGGCATCTCGGTGGGCATTTCACAGATTTCGCAGGAAGCGGATCTAGCGTTGGTCCACGGCGATCTTTCGGCCTTGCAGCGGCCGATCTTGAGGCTAGACAGCCGCAAAGAAGCCGCGGTAAGCGGCGAAGCGCTGATCAGCGTTGGTTACGCTACCGGGTTGGATGCTATCCTGGCGCGCGCCGGCGACGAAACCGTAAAGCAAATCGTGAAAGTCAGCGCGGGTGAGCCGAAGTTGGTTTTGGCAGAATTGGCCCGGCGCAAATTGATTCGGCCGCTGGTAACCCAGGGACACGTGGGCGACGTGCTGCCGGATAAAATTGTTTACGACGCGCAGACTACTTCTGGTGGTTCCGGTGGGCCGCTCCTCGTCCAAGACGGCGGGGTTATTGGGGTCACGTACGCGATCGTGCGCGGATTTGGCGGCTCCAACTTTGGCATTCCGATCCGCTATGCCACGCCGCTTTTGAAGCATTGATCGCTGCGGCATCATGCGACTTATATCGCCAAACTTTTGCGTTGCGCATTGCTGCTGCAAATTGACGCCATTCGCCCATGAATTTTTCTGGTTCGCCGTATCGGAAATTCTTTGATAGACGTGTGCCCGACTCATGAAACAATGTAGAATTTCGCACCACTCGAAAGAGTGGCTAGACGCCCGTTCATGACCAAGACTCGACCAATTCGCAAGTTGCTCGCGGCCAACCGCAGTGAAATCGCCATTCGCATTTTTCGCGCGGCCAACGAACTCGGCCTGCGCACCGTGGCCATTTACTCACAGGAAGATCGGCTGGCACTGCATCGCTTCAAGGCTGATGAGGCCTATCAGGTCGGCGTTGGAAAGGGTCCGGTCGAGGCGTATCTCGATATTCCCGGGCTCATTGCCGTTGCCAAGGCGCACGATGTTGACGCCATCCATCCCGGCTATGGCTTCTTGTCAGAAAATCCGGCGTTGGCCCGCGCCTGCGCAAAGGCGGAAATTAAATTTGTAGGGCCAACCCCCGAGTTGCTGGAACTTCTGGGAGACAAAACTGCCGCACGCCGGCTGGCGATTTCTGCGGGCGTTCCCGTTTTGCCGGGCACGGAGCGCGCCGTTGTTTCCCCAGCCGAAGCGCAAAAAATTGCCGCCGAAATCGGCTATCCCGTGATCGTCAAAGCCTCCATGGGCGGCGGCGGTCGCGGCATGCGGGTCGTTCACGATGCCGACGAATTGAATGCGCGGCTCGAAGAGGCTCAGGGAGAAGCGAAGTCCGCGTTTGGAGATGCTTCCGTTTTTCTTGAAAAGTATTTGCCGCGCGCACGGCACATTGAAGTGCAGATTCTGGCCGACGAGCACGGTAATCTGCTGCATCTTTATGAGCGCGATTGCTCGGTGCAGCGGCGTCACCAGAAAGTTGTCGAGGTAGCTCCCGCTCCAAACCTGCCGGCGCAAATTCGCTCTGAGCTTTGCCAAGCCGCGGTGCAGATCGCACGCAAGGCGAATTATCGCAATGCGGGGACGGTGGAATTTCTGTACGACGTAGACTCGCAGAAGTGGTACTTCATCGAAGTGAATCCGCGCATTCAGGTGGAACACACCGTGACCGAGATGGTCACTGGTATCGACCTTGTGCACGCGCAAATCCTCGTGGTCCATGGGCACAAGCTGCATGAAGAGCCGCTGTCACTTCCCGCGCAAGATAAAATCCCGCTTTATGGTTCCGCACTGCAATGCCGTGTAACGACCGAAGATCCTGAGAAGCACTTCGCACCCGACTATGGGCGCATTTCCACGTATCGTTCGCCTGCCGGATTCGGAATTCGCCTCGATGGCGGCACCGCGTATTCCGGCGCACTGCTTGCAGCCTATTACGATTCGCTGCTGGTGAAAGTCACTGCCTGGGGCACTACGCTTAACGAAGGCTGCCAGCGGATGGATCGCGCTCTACGGGAATTCCGAATTCGTGGCGTGAAAACAAATATTCCCTTCCTCGAAAATGTCGTGAATCACCCGCGTTTTCGCGCCGGCGAAGTCACTACCTCGTTTCTCGACGAATCTCCCGAGCTATTCCGTTTCAGCAGTCGCGCGGACCGTGCCACCAAGCTGCTTTCGTATCTTGGCGACGTAATCCTGAACGGCAATCCCGAGGTAAAAGGGAAGAAGCCGCCAGAACACATAGAGAAAGCTCCGCTGCCAACGATCCCTGGCATCACTTCGCCACCGGGCACGCGCCAGCTTCTGCAAAAACTAGGCCCAAAGAAATTTGCAGCGTGGGCGCGCAAAGAAAAGCGCCTGCTCCTCACCGACACGACGTTTCGCGATGCCCACCAATCGCTAATGGCCACGCGGGTGCGCACGCATGATTTGCTAGCGACGGCCAGCGCCGTATCGCAGCGCCTGCCGGACCTTTTCAGTCTCGAGATGTGGGGCGGCGCAACCTTCGACACCTCAATGCGCTTCCTACACGAAGATCCTTGGCAGCGCTTGCGCGAGTTGCGCACCTGCGTTCCCAATATTTGTTTTCAGATGCTGCTGCGTGGCGCGAATGCGGTAGGCTACACGTCTTACCCGGATAACGTTATTAGGAGGTTCGTCCAGGAGTCCTACCTCCAGGGCATCGACATTTTCCGCATTTTCGATTCGCTGAATTCCATCGACAACATGCGCGTGGCAATCGACGCGGTCCTCGACACTGGCGGCATCTGCGAGCCGGCCATCTGCTACACCGGCGACATCCTGGATGATGCGCGGCCCAAGTACTCGCTGAAGTATTACGTGACCATGGCCAAAACCCTGGAAAAGCTCGGCGCGCACTTTCTGGCTATCAAAGATATGGCTGGGTTGTGTAAGCCGTATGCTGCACACGCGCTGGTCAAAGCGTTGCGCGAAGAAATCGATATTCCCATCCATTTTCATACCCACGACACCAGCGGCCTGAATGCTGCATCTCTGCTGAAGGCTGCGGAGGCGGGCGTGGATGTAGCGGATGCGGCGATTGCATCGATGAGCGGCGGTACCAGCCAGCCCAATCTCAATTCAGTGGTGGCTGCGCTGCAACATACTCCGCGCGACACCAAGCTCGATCTCGAAGCATTGAATGAATGCTCAGATTATTGGGAGACAGTGCGCACCTACTACCTTCCCTTCGATTCCGGACCAAAATCAGGATCGGCGCGCTTGTATGAGCATGAAATTCCCGGCGGCCAATTCACCAATCTTCGCGAGCAGGCCGTGGCGATGGGCCTTGGTCATCGCTGGCGAGAGGCGGAAAAAACGTACGCGGAAGTGAACCAACTCTTTGGCGATATTGTTAAGGTTACGCCCTCCAGTAAGGTCGTTGGTGACATGGCGCTTTTCTTGCTGGCCAATGAGATGAAGCCGGCCGACCTGCTGAATCTTCCCGAGAATCACGATGTGTCGCTGCCAAATTCCGTAGTGGAAATGTTTTTTGGAGCGCTCGGGTTTCCCCCGGGTGGCTGGCCAAAAAAACTGCAAAAAATAATCCTGCGCGGACAAGCGCCGCTAAAGGGCCGGCCGAGCGCGAGTCTTGCACCCGCGGATTTCGAAGCCGAGCAGGCGCAACTCGAGAAAAAAGTCGGCCACCCGATTCAGCCCGACGCCCTACTGAGCTACCTCTTATATCCTGATGTTTTCTTGAAGTACGACAAGTTCCGGCAAACTTACGCCGACGTCAGCGTGCTGCCTACCCCAGCATTTTTCTACGGGCTGAAGCCCGCCGAAGAAATCACTATCGAGATCGAGCCGGGAAAAACAATGATTGTCAAATTCCTGACCGTCAGCGATCCCCATCCCGACGGCACGCGTACGCTCTTTTTCGAACTCAACGGTCAGCCGCGCGAAGTGACGGTGCGCGACCGGGCGTTGCGGGTGGTCGAGCGCAGCCATCCCAAAGCTGACGCTGAGGATCCCGGTCACGTGGGAGCGCCGACCGCCGGCTTAATTAGCAGCATAGCGGTGCAAGCTAATCATCCCGTGGAGCGTGGTGCTAAACTGCTGACACTGGAAGCCATGAAGATGCAATCCAACATTTACGCGCCCATTTCCGGGAAAATCACCAAGCTGCTGGTCACACCGGGCCAGCACGTTGAGGCCAAAGATCTCTTGGTCACCATCGTTCCGTGAGCGGACCGCACCTTATCAAGCACGAGCAATTTTTCTCGCGCCACCTGCGTAATCAGCGCGATTTGATTGTGTATCTCCCTCCCGGCTATCACGAGCAGCCGCATCGCGCGTTTCCCGTTCTCTATCTCCACGATGGTCAGAATCTTTTCGACGGCAGCACCGCGTTCGGCGGCACGGATTGGCACGTCGGGCAGACCGCGGACCATTTCATTCATCAGGGGCAGGTCGAACCGCTGATCATTGTGGGCATCTACAACACCGGCAAAGAACGCCTGCGCGAATATACACCGACGCGCGCTCCCCGTCTGGGCGGCGGGAGTGCCAATCGCTACGCGAAATTTCTGCTCGAGGAAGTGCGCCCCTTCCTTCGTAACACCTATCGCATTCTGGAAGGGCCAGAGAACACCGGCATAGGCGGCTCGTCGCTTGGCGGACTGGTCTCTCTCTATCTAGGTCTTCGCAAACCGAAAATATTTGGAAGGATTGCAGCACTCTCGCCATCGGTGTGGTGGAACGAGCGCGTCATCCTACGCTTCGCAGCAGCGGCGCCGGTGCGTCCACTCCCGCGCGTCTGGCTAGATATTGGAACCCGTGAAGGTCCGCGCATCGTCGATGATGTGGAACGGTTCCGCGACATTCTGCTCGGCAAGGGCTGGCAACTCGGCCCCGACCTGCAATACCACCGCGTGGAAGGTGGCGAGCACAACGAGTATGCCTGGGCGCAACGCGTCGGCCCGTTTCTCCAATTTTTGTTTCCTGCCCGCTAAAGACGGGTATAATCCGCGCATCTCACTCACGGTCCGGCGCTCCGCCTCGCGAGTTCCCGGGCCACGAAATGGCCGGTGAATGTCCGCGGACAGACCGATCACCATCCTCTGCGTAAGTTCATACGAAAAAGGTCAGGAATTTCTACGGACGTGCAAGCGAATGGGCTGCACCGTGTATTTGCTTACCGTCGAAAAGCTGCGCGATGCCGACTGGCCGCGCGATTCCATTGACGAAATGTTCTTCATGCCGGAAGAGCTGCCGCTGCAAGGTCTGATTAATGCGGTCAGTTACGCCGCGCGCAGCCGCCACATCGATCGCATTGTGGCCCTCGACGAATTCGATATGGAGAATGTTGCCGCCCTCCGCGAACATTTGCGCCTGCCCGGCATCGGTCTCACTACCATTCGCTATTTTCGCGACAAGCTGGCCATGCGTGCCCGAGCTCGCGAAGTAGATGTCCTGGTTCCCGAGTTCATCCACACGCTGAACCACGAGGACCTCAGCGAATTCATGAAGCATGTGCCGGGTCCTTGGCTTCTGAAGCCGCGCTCGCAAGCTTCCGGCATCGGCATGAAAAAGATTGAGCAGCCAGGGCAATTGTGGCCGTGGCTCGATCAACTCGGCGATCATCAATCCGAATATCTTCTGGAGCAATTCATTCCGGGCAGCGTCTACCACGTCGATGGAATTGTTTCCGAAAGTAAAGTGCAATTCGCCGAAGCTCATGCGTACGGCGCGCCTCCGTTGGACACTTCGCATCACGGTGGAGTTTTCACGACGCGAACCCTACCGCGCGATTCTGCCGATACGCATGACCTGAAACAGATTCATCAAAAACTTGTGGAGGGCTTAGGTCTGGTGCGCGGTGTAACCCACTCCGAGTTTCTGAAAACGCGCAGCGACAATCGCTTTTACTTTATCGAGATTGCCGCGCGCGTTGGCGGCGCATACATTTCCGACGTCATCGAAGCGGCGAGCGGAATTAATTTATGGCGCGAGTGGGCACGTCTCGAAGTCGGGGCAGGGAAGCAACCTTACCAACTTCCGCAAGCACGCAACGATTACGCGGGAGTGATTTTGTCGCTGGCTCGCCAAGAACATCCCGATACGTCCGGGTACACGGATCCGGAAATTGTCTATCGCATTTCGAAATATCATCACGCCGGGTTCGTCTTGAAGTCACCCGAGCCGCAGCGTGTCGAGTCTCTTCTCGCATCCTACGCGAAGCGTTTCGAATTTGATTTTCTGGCCAAGGCGCCGGTTCCCGACAGGCCCACATCCTAGGATCGGAGCCAATGTACGCTGATACGCTTTCGCCCTTCGTTCCGTTGGTCCCAGGACACCCAGGACCCTGTTCTTAAGTCTAGTTACTTTCAGGAACCCCGCTGGCATACTCTATTTGCGACAGTCCTCCCCGCGGACTATTGTTTGCTTACCCCGGGCCGGAAATCTGCGTGGGGTGTGCTGTCCCTTGGGAGGTCCGATGTGGGGTAACAACAAGAAACCGGAAACGCCTCAGCCGGCGCAACCGGAAATTAAAAATTTGCCGATGAATCCGCCGCCGAAACATTCTGCGGCAACCTGGGAGGGAACAACCGCAATGAGTACTGACGCGATGAGACCGATGGGTGCGACTGCAGACCGCGCAAGCGCGCGTCTCGGTCCGAGCCTGCATGTAAAGGGGGAAATTTCCGGCAACGAAGACCTGCTGATCGAAGGATCGGTAGAAGGTCTCGTGCAACTTGACGAGCGCAAACTGACCGTGGGCGCCACCGCTAAGTTGACCGCCGACATTATCGCCCGCGAAGTAGTTGTGTACGGAAGCGTGAAGGGCAACCTGCGCGCGAAAGACCGGATTGAAATTAAGAAGGATGGCTCCGTCAACGGCGATCTCACCACCGCCCGCATCATGATTGAAGACGGCGCCTACTTCAAAGGTTCGATCGAAATTGATAAGTCCGCCGAGAAGGAATCGGGCGCAAGTGCGTTTTCGCGTACGGCTTCTCCGGCTGCGGCTGGCGCCGGAACCAAGACCATCTAAGCGTCGAAACATCGGCAAATGTTCCGAAGCGGCGTTCCGAGAAATCGGAGCGCCGTTTTCTTTTGCGGTCGCTTAAGGTTTTTGCCGGAACCCTTCGCCATGCTCTCCACCGCCATCGACGGTGTTCACGGCGGTTTCCTAGCCATCGACGAAAACGGTCAGCGACTATTTGCGCTGACAACTTCAGGTCTTAGCCATCGTGCAACTCGCTAGCGTTCCACTTGGCATTGGCGCACTAACTCCAGCCGTGGGCCCGTCTGCAGGCGGGGCGAGCGCCACGATTCGCGGCAGCGGCTTTCAGTCTGCAACGACGGTCACCCTGGACGGAAAGCCTGCACAGGCAACCTTCAAAGATCAGAACACACTGACACTCGTAATCCCGCCACTGCCTAAGGGGCCGCAACAACTGGTAGTTAGCAATCCTGATGGCGAAACGGTTTCGCTCGACGCTGCCTTCCTGGAGCAGTAAAGTCTCTTAACCTTTCCTGGACTTCTTACATCCAAAAACTATTCGCGCTCGCTTCGATCTTGTCCGCGAGCCCGCAAAATCACAATTGGTGAAGGGAATATGGAAACTCGCACACTTGGAAACTCCGATCTCCAGATCACGCCGATAGGATTTGGTGCATGGGCCATTGGCGGAAGCGGTTGGGAATATGGCTGGGGCTCGCAGGAAGATACCGATTCCCTAGCGGCCATTCATCGCGCTCTAGATCTTGGCGTAAATTGGATTGATACCGCCGCCGTGTATGGCAAAGGCCATTCCGAGGAAGTGGTTGCCCGCGCGTTGCAGGACTGGCCCCATCCGCACCCTTACGTATTTACCAAGTGCGTGCTGCGTTGGGACGATCAAGGCAAAATCAGCATGAACTTTTCCGCCGATTCCGTTCGCCGCGAGTGTGAAGATAGTTTGCGCCGTCTGCAGGTGGAAACCATAGATCTATACCAGATGCACTGGCCTCCGGAAGATAACGGTCCGGGCCTGGAGGAAGCCTGGCGGGCTATGGCTGCGCTTCAGAAGGAAGGCAAAGTTCGCTGGATCGGTGTTTCAAATTTCAACGTCGAACAACTGCAGCGCGCCCAGAAGATTGCTCCAGTCACTTCGCTGCAACCGCCCTATTCGATTCTGCGTCGCCAGATTGAAGAGAAAACTTTGCCGTATTGCCAGCAGCAAGGCATTGGCGTGATTGTGTATTCGCCGATGTTTTCAGGGATGCTTACCGGCGCCATGACTTGCGAACGCGCGCAGGCTCTGCCTAAAGAC
>JBAVNY010000336.1:0-2522 GCA_049691535.1 Candidatus Acidiferrum sp. | reverse complement strand
ATTCGTGGTGGCGCGACTTGAAGCGGCCGGAGCGATACTTCTGGGAAATACGAATACGCCGGAATTTCTGATGGCGTATGAAACCGATAACCGCCTGAACGGAAAAACGTCGAACCCGTGGAATGTGGATTATTCGGCCGGCGGCTCCAGCGGAGGAGAAGCGGCGGCGATTGCTTCAGGTTGTTCGATGGCCGGAGTGGGTAGCGATGGAGGCGGCTCGATTCGCACGCCTGCGCACTTTTCGGGGATTTGCGGATTGAAACCGACACCGGGCCGCATCGCAGCGACCGGACATTTTCCACCCGGCGCCGGAGCGTTTGGCTGGATCGGCGTAGTTGGACCAATGGCTCGCACCGTCGCCGATCTGCGCGCCATGTTTCACGTCATGGCCGGCGCTGATGCTGGAGACGCGCTGTCCTCGCCTGTGCCAGTGCGCGAAATTCTTCCCGACGTGCTGCAAGATTTGCGCATTGGCGTGCTGGAGAACGCGGAATTCGGGCGCGCAACGCCAGAGACAATTTCCGCCGTGCGCAGCGGTGTACAAACGCTGGCTGGCTTGGGCTATCGCGTCGAACCGATCACGCTAAAAAATCTAGATCGTGCGCTGGAACTGTGGTGGTTTTTCTTTGGGCCGGTGATTGCCGGATTGATACAGGAATCAGCACAAGGCCAGGAAACATTGTTAGGCCCGATGTTGAGCGAATATTTGCAAGTCGCGCAGAGTGAACCAGCCGTGACGCTAAAATCTTTTATAGAAGCTTGCGCGGCACGCGATCACGTGAGAGCCGACATTCTGCGGCAGATGCGCGATGTACCCATTCTAATCTCGCCCGTTTCCACCACACTGGCATTCCGCCACGGGCAAGGAACTTACCGAACAGGCGACCCGCATAATTATCGTGACACCATGAAATATTGCCAGTGGCTGAACCTCGCGGGATTTCCGGGATTGTCCCTTCCGTTCGGACGGTCGCCGGAAGGATTGCCAATCAATTTGCAGTTGATAGCAAGGCCATACGAGGAGGAATTGCTACTGGCTGTAGGCGAATCGCTGGAGCGCACCAGAGGTCCATGGCAGGCGCCGCCGATTTAATCCACCGAACCAACAATACTCGGAAACGCTAATTGGGATTCTGCGTTAATTCAGGACTCGGCACCATGCGCTCGTCCATCTCTTCGCGATTTTTGTTCAGCCCCGCGTCCATCATTTTTTTCGCGGTGGCAAATTCTGCTCGCGCGTCTTCAGTACGACCCATCTTCTGCAAAATTTGTCCCCGCACAAAACGTACTTTCCCCTCATCGGGGACGATTTTCACTGATTGGTCAATGGCCTTCAGCGCTTCCGTATAGTTTCCCTGACTCTGATAAATCTTCGCCAGACCGAACCAGGCGCCTGAGCGCTTCGGGTCGCGTTCCAGCACGGCCCGATAGGCTTTCTCCGCTTCAGCCTGCTTTTGTTCGCGCGTGTAGAGCAGACCGAGTTGGTAATAATTGTCTGGAAGATCCGGATCGATGGCCGTGTCCTTCAGGAATTCCTGCTCGCCCTGCTCGTCTTTGCCGATATGCGAATAGACGATGCCCAGATTGAAATGGAGAAAGGGCAGGTTGGGCTCGGCAGCTAACGCTTTCTGTAGCTCCGCGAGCGCTTCGTCGTATTGCGAATGTTGAATGTAGGCCTTGCCGAGAATCAAATGAAGCTCCGGCGAATTGCCGCCAACCGCCACCAGTTGTTGCATCGCGCGATGATCAAGCTCCTTTTCGCCGGCTTCATTTGCCGCGATTCCGAGTACGTACAGATACATCACATTGGTGGACATGCGATCCCAAAGCGGCTCGAGCGTAGCCACCGCTTGCTTATGCTGATCGGTGAACATCTGGCATAGTCCCAATAAATAACGCGCCTGCTCGGAATCGGGCTGGTCACGCAACACCGATTCCAGCGGCGCAATGGCCTGCCGATAATTGGCGGTTCGGAATTCCACCAATCCGATATTCAAGCGAATGCCATACGTCTCGGGAGAAAGTTTCTCCGCCTTGTGAAGATTCTTCAGCGCTTCATCCCAATTTTTTCGTCGCATGGCGATGACGCCGAGATTCGCATAAGCCGCACCCGACTTAGGATCGGCGGCCAGAACCTGGCGGAACGCGGCTTCGGCAGTCGCGAGATCTTCGTTTTGCAACGCAGCTTGGCCCTTTAGAAACCAAGCCGCAGGACTCGCTGCTGGCGAAGCTTGTGCCGCTTGTAGTGAACCCGTCCCGCCGCCAATAAGTGTGGATACCGCAAGAAATATCCATGCGGATTTGGCCAGAAGCGCGAGCAACGCGCCGTTTCGCAAAAGACGTCTCACCTTGGGCATTGCCGTTAGTTTCCGACAAGCGGCGGGCTAGCTCAAGTGTGTTCGAATGCTTTAAGTAGAATATCCTTCGCCACGCGGCCAAAAATTGCAGCAACGGCGTCTCACTTTGCACTTGACACGCTCCCAACTTTCCTTTATTAATCCGATTTAATAAGTATTTTCCGG
>JBAVNY010000335.1:0-3056 GCA_049691535.1 Candidatus Acidiferrum sp. | reverse complement strand
CTTCTAGGCTATCGCGACAGCATCAAAAATCCCTGGCTCAAACAGCTTGTCTCCTCCATCTTGAGCGATCCCACCGTCGTCCAGTGCTACAAACGCGCTCCCGCCGCAAAAGTTATGCATCACGCTTATCTCGGTGGCTTGCTCGAACATGTGGTCAGCCTCTGCGGACTCGCCACGCAAATCGCCGTGCACTATCCCGAACTGGATGTCGACCTGCTTCTCACCGCCGCCATGCTCCACGACGTGGGCAAGCTCGAAGAACTCTGCTACGAACGCGCCGTCGGCTACACCACGGAAGGCGCTCTCCTCGGCCACATCGTGATGGAACTCGAAACCGTCACCCGCGCCATGGACAACATCGTGGGCTTCCCGGCCAAACTGAAAACCGTCGTCCAGCACATCCTGATCAGTCATCACGGTGAATACGAATTTGGCTCTCCCAAACTCCCCATGATCCGCGAAGCCTTAGTCTTTCATTACATGGACGATCTCGATTCGAAACTTGGCGCCGTCAGCGCCGCACTGGCCGCACCAGTCGTAGGCGACGACGAATGGTCTGCCTACAGCCCCGCCTTGGCTCGCAAATTCCTCCGCCTCGACCAATTCCTGAAAGATCCGCCGTCCGACGTAAAATAACCACCACAAATCTCTCCCCTCAAACCATGCACCCAAAATTCAAACCGAACCCGCCCGCATCCGAGAAGGCTCTCCAGGAGTTAACCAACTCTTTGCCTAAGCCTCTCCCACCCGCCTACTTCAAAATTATGGCCATCGCCAATGGTGGCACTGGCTTCGTCGGTCCGCGCCATCTCGAACTCTGGCCCGTCGAACAACTCCTCCAGAAGAATAAGCAGCATCACGCTCGCGATATGTTCTTAATCGGTTCCGATGGCAAAGATGAAGCCTTCGCCTTCAATCTGACCAAGCCCGACAGCGCCATCTATAAAGTGTCCCTCGCCTCACCCGACGCCAAGCACGCCCAGCTCGTAGCCCACTCCTTCGACGCCTTCCTCCCCCGCATCAATCTTTTCCGCCAGAACTTCTCTTCCGGCCACAAATAACCCTCAACCTTAGCTCCTAACTCTCCGTGCACTCTGTGCGCCGCTCTCTGTGCCCTCTGCGTTAAAGCATTTTCTCTGTCTTCGCCTTTGAACTCCTGAACCATTGAACTATTCAACTATTGAACTATTGAATTCTCGTCTCAACTCCTCAAGTTGCACCCCGACCCAATCCCCCAACCCTGCTAAACTACCCAAGTACCCATGATTCCCGCTTCCTACAAGATCCGCGATCTCACCATCCGCCCGGCCACGATCCTGGCCCCCATGGCGGGCGTCACCGACACCCTCTTCCGTCGCGTCATCCGCGGCCTCGGAAATTGCGGCCTGCTGATGACCGAATTCACCAGCTCCGAAGGCATCACCCGCAGCGCCAAGAAAACTCTCCGCTATCTTTATTTCCAGGAAGACGAGCACCCCATCGCCGCCCAGCTTTTCGGGGCCAGTCCCCAAGTCATGGCCGACGCCGCTCGTATGTGCGAGGACCTCGGCTACGACGCCGTCGACATCAATCTCGGCTGTCCCGCCAAGAAAGTCGTGAAGTGTGGCGGCTCTGGCCTACTTCGCGAGCTTCCACTCCTGGAAGAAATTTTCCGCAGCGTTCGCGCCGCCATCAAAATCCCGCTGACCATCAAACTCCGCGCCGGCTGGGATGAAAATTCCATCGTCGCCGTCGATGTCGCCAAAATGGCTGAGCAAGTTGGCATCGAAGCCGTCGCGGTTCATCCCCGCACCCGCGCCCAGGGCTACACCGGCAAAGCCGATTGGACGCTCATCGCCGCCGTTAAGCAGGCCGTCAAAATTCCCGTCATTGGCAATGGCGACATTCAGACTCCCGAAGACGCCGCGCGCATCGTCCGCGAAACCAATTGCGATGCCGTCATGATTGGCCGCGCTGCCGCCACCAACCCCTGGATTTTTGCCCAAATGGAGCAATACCGCACCACCGGCCAGTACCAACTCCCTCATGAAGAAGACCGGCACCGTTTACTTTCTGGCTACTACCGGCAAATTCTTGCCGCCAATCTCCCCGATGGCGTGGGAAAAATGAAGCAGTTCGCTTGCTGGTTTACGCACGGGGTGCAGAACGGCAGCGAGCTACGTCGTATCGTTCATACGGCACGCACGCCGGGGGAAGTAGTACAGAACGTAGAAAATTTCTTCGCGAGCAGAGCGGCCGATCAGGGGAGCCCAGCCCATGAGTCCGACCAGCAGCGACACAGCAGTCCGCAAGAGATCCGAACGTAGGATCGCCGTCCGATTGCCCTTACGGGTTCGCGGCCGCGATGCTCGTGGATTTTCCTTCGAAGAAGATACTGCCAGCGAAAATTTGTGTCGGAGCGGTGCCGCCTTCCGCACCCGCTTCGATGTCGCCATCGGCTCCAATCTCGAAATCCGTATTCCCACGCCAGGCTACCCGCCCCGCAGGAATGACTCCGACTTCGAAACCCAGGGCCGCGTCGTCCACGTCAGCGAATCTTTAACCGACGGCGAAAAAGTAGTCGGCGTTCAATTCACCGGCCCCCGCTTCCAACGCGTCTTCCGCTCCGAGTCAGCCGCCTAACCCGCAGCAGCAAAAATCGGCGCGTGCCCCTCTTCCGCGCCAACTCCGCGTTCTCTGCGCTTCTGCGTTATCTTTGGCCTTTCACCCGTCAACTTCCTTCTCGCCCCCTCCTTCATCCACCAACTGCCGGTAAGCATCCCTCTTCGTAATTCCGCGTTCTTTCGCCGCCAGCTTTAGCGCCTCTTTCCGATCCAGTTTCGCCTGATGCATCAATTCATCCACCCGTGCCGCCAACGATTGGGCCGTATCCACATGCGCCCCCGTCACCGTTTCCTCCGGCCCAATCACCAACGTAATTTCGCCCTTCGCCGGATGCTCCTCTAACCCCGTCAGCAATTCTGATAATCTCCCGCGCCGAAATTCTTCATGCATCTTCGTCACTTCCCGCGCGATGCATGCCGTCCGGTCTCCCAAAATCTCGCGTGCATCCGCCA
>JBAVNY010000334.1:0-29264 GCA_049691535.1 Candidatus Acidiferrum sp. | reverse complement strand
GCGTGGACGTGATCATCTCGAATTGCGTGATTAACCTTTCCGGCGACAAGGATCGAGTGATGCGCGAGGCGTTTCGCGTGTTGAAGCCGGGTGGACGCTTCGCGGTTTCGGACGTGGTAGTGCGCGGCGAGGTTCCGGCGGACGTTCGCAAGAGCATGGAGCTTTGGGTAGGTTGCATCGCGGGCGCGCTGCAAGAAAGCGAATACACGGAAAAATTGCGCGCTGCAGGCTTCCTGCAGGTGAATGTGGAGCCTACCCGCGTGTATCAAGTGGAAGAAGCGCGGGAATTTTTGACGGGCGCAGGACTGGACGCGGACGTCGTGGGCCCGCAAATCAAAGATAAATTTATGAGCGCCTTCATCCGCGCGGAAAAACCTGCTGTGGCCGCGTGCGATTGCCCGCCAGGCTGTGTTGAACTTCCTTGCTGCAGTTAACGGCACTCCGATGACACCGCCATACAATGTGTTGTTTTTGTGCACCGGGAATTCGGCGCGCTCGATTCTGGCGGAGGCCATACTCAACCAGAAGGGTAAGCCAAATTTCCGGGCGTACAGCGCGGGCAGCCATCCAACCGGACGAGTAAATTCCTACGCACTGAGGCAAATTGAAATCGCGGGATTGGCGACCACGGAGTTACGCAGCAAAAGCTGGGACGAATTTGCGGAGCCAGGTGCACCGCGGATGGATTTTGTTTTTACCGTGTGCGATAACGCGGCTAATGAGATTTGCCCAGTGTGGCCGGGGCAGCCGATCACGGCACATTGGGGAATACCGGATCCGGCAGCGGCGACGGGTTCCGAAGAGAAAATCAGCCGAGCGTTCCGGGAAGCGTACGTGACCTTGGACCGGCGTATTGGATTGTTTTTGAACTTGCCACTTTCCAGCCTGGACCAACTGGCGATTAAAAAAGGGCTCGACCAAATAGGCAGACAAGCATGACAGCCAAGCCGAAAAGTGGCGCAAAGCTGAAAATATTTGAGCGCTATTTGAGCTTGTGGGTAGCGCTCTGCATGATTGCGGGAATTCTTCTTGGCAAGTTCTTCCCGAGCCTAGTAGCCAGTTTGCGCGGAGCGGAATTCGGAACAGGCAGCCAGATCAATCTGCCCATCGCGGTTTTCATCTGGCTGATGATCATCCCGATGATGATGAAAGTGGACTTTGGGGCGATACGCAAAGTGGGCCGGAAACCTGCGGGCGTGCTGATTACGCTTTTTGTGAACTGGATGGTAAAGCCATTCTCCATGGCGGTAATCTCGTGGTTCTTTTTTCGCCACGTATTTACGGCCTGGATTTCGCCGGCGGAAGCCAACCAATACATCGCCGGGACCATTATTCTGGCAGCGGCTCCATGCACGGCGATGGTCTTTGTGTGGAGTTATCTAACGGACGGCGATCCTGCGTACACGCTGGTGCAAGTCTCCCTGAATGACTTGATCATGCTGGTGTTGTTTGCGCCCATTGTGCGCTTTCTGGTGAGCGGCGCGTCGTCGTTGTCTGTGCCTTTCCAGGTGCTGTTTCTCTCCGTCGTGGCCTTCATTGTAATACCGCTGGTAGTGGGAAGCTTGCTGCGTTTTCTTTTGGTTCGTCGCTACGGACGAGAATGGTTTGAGAATGTCTTGCTGCCAAAATTTTCGCCGGTCACGATCCTGGCACTATTGGCCACCCTGATTCTGATTTTTGCGTTCCAGGCGGACAACCTGACCGGCAAATCGTTGCACGTGCTGCTGATCGCGGTGCCCATTCTCTTGCAAGTGTACTTCAATTCCGCGTTGGCGTATGGGTTGATGCGCCTGTTTCGAGTGGAATATCGCGTGGCGGCGCCCGGAGCCCTGATCGGCGCGAGTAATTTTTTCGAACTTGCAGTAGCCACTTCGATCGCGCTGTTTGGAGCTGGCTCGGGAGCGGCACTAGCTACGGTGGTGGGCGTGTTGATCGAGGTGCCGGTGATGCTATCGGTTTGTACGATGTGCAACCGCACGCGGCACTGGTTTTCGTTCAAGCCTGGTGAAGCGGCCGAGATTGGCGCTGTGGACCGAGCGTAAATCCGCTCTAGTACAGCAACTCGTCCGCAGCCTGACGTCTATGCATTTTCTCACAACAAAACCTCAGTGCAGGAAGTGGCGCATGCTGGTGAAGACCATGGCCAGACCGAGTTTGTCGGCGGTGGCGATTACTTCGGGATCTTTCACCGAGCCGCCTGGTTGAATGACTGCGGTAGCACCCGCCTTGGCTGCTTCTTCCACACCATCCGGAAATGGGAAGAACGCGTCGGAGGCGACAACCGTGCCCTGGAGAGAGCGCTGCGCCTTCATCACCGCAATTTTTACCGAGTCGACGCGGCTCATCTGACCGGCACCCACGCCCATGGTGGCTCGATCTTTGGCAAAGACGATGGCGTTGGACTTCACGTGCTTGCAAATTTTCCAGCCAAATTGCAGATCGGCGACTTCAGCTTCGGTGGGTGCGCGCTTGGTGACCACACGCAATTCATTGCCCGCTAGCGTGCCTAGGTCCGGTTGCTGAACCAACATTCCGCCGAGGATGCGCTTCAATTGCAGTTCCTTGTCATGATCCACGCCGCCTTGAGGAAGTTGGAGCAGGCGCAAATTTTTCTTGGTAGCGAAAATTTCCTGGGCGCGATCGGCAAAGCCTGGCGCCACGATGCATTCCACGAAAAGTTTTACGACTGCTTCGGCGGTGAGCGCATCGACGATGTGATTGAAGGCCAGCACGCCGCCAAACGCGGAGACCGGATCGCAGGCGAAGGCCTGAGTGTAGGCATCGTGCAGGTTGTCTTGCTCTGCGGCGCCGCAGGGATTGTTGTGCTTGATGATGACAGCGGCCGGGCGCTCGAACTCGGCTACGGTACTGCGAGCTGCCTCGAGATCGACGTAATTGTTGTAGGAAAGTTCTTTGCCCTGCAGTTGCTTGGCGGCAGCTAGACCGCGCGGCACTTGGCCCGCGGGAACATATAACGCAGCGGCTTGATGTGGATTTTCGCCGTAGCGTAGTTCCTGTTTTTTACGCAACGCAAGATGGTAGCGATCCGGGAGCACCGGTTTGGGACGAATCTCTAGGCCTTCGTCATTGGCGGCGACGCGTTCCAGATTCATGGCGATCAAGCCATCGTAGCGGGACGTAGTGGCGAAAACTTTGCGCGCAAGCTCCAGGCGGGTGGCCAGCGAAGTGTCTCTGTCCTTGCTAGTCTCAAGCTCGGTGGCAACGCGATCGTAATCTTCAGGCTCGGTAATCACCGTGACGCTTTCAAAATTTTTTGCGGCGGAACGCAGCATCGTGGGGCCGCCGATATCGATGTTCTCGCTTAGTTCTTCAGCAGGCAGATAGGCTTTGGCGGCAGTGGCTTCGAAGGGATAAAGGTTGACGACGACGAGATCGATGGGAGAAATCCCGTGTTCCTGAGCCTGCTTCTGATCTTCGGCGAGATTGCGGCGGAATAATAGGCCGCCATGCACTTTGGGATGCAGCGTCTTCACCCGGCCGCCGAGCATTTCCGGCCAGCCGGTAAATTCGGAGACGTCTCTCACGGGAATGTTGTGTTCGCGCAAAAGCTTGGCGGTGCCGCCGGTGGAAAGAATCTCGATCTTCAGCGCAGCCAGTCGCCCGGCGAATTCCACGATGCCGGTCTTATCGAAAACGCTGAGCAGCGCGCGTTGCACTCCCATGGGTCCTCCGGTGAGGTAAAAACATAATAGTTTACGCGGAGGAGCGGCGTTTGGGAAACGCAGCTTGTGGGAAACGCGAGAACGCGCGGCGGACACTACGATTTTACGAGGGCTTTGAGTTTGACTTGGCCGGCGACGACTTCAACGACGTACTCAACGTCGCGGCAATTTTTGGATGTCTGCAGATCTTTGGTCTTCTTGCGAACGAATTCGTTGAAGCTGGAGCGCGAGAGCTTGGCGGTTTCTTCGCCGGCTTGTTGCTTGGCGCTGACAAAGGCCTGATAGAGCTGCTCAACCTTTTCGGGTTCCTTTTCCGGCTCGGCACAGGTCATGCGGAAAGCTTTGGATTCCGCTGCGATTGCGGAGGCGGTAGAAACCGCGGTGGCGGGCTGAGAGGCTGTGGCTCCGGCATCGGCAGGTGCCGGCTGCGCTTTGGCGCGTTGGGCTTCGATAGCTTTTGCGGCGGCGCCGAAGTGGCGCTGCACTTTACCTTCTTCGTGGTGCACCATGCGTTTGCGGAAGACGTCTTTATATTTCGCGTAAGTCTGGGACAAATTGCTGAAGCGAAATCGCTGGTTGAACTTCAGTTCACCGCCACGTTCTGCATAACGTTTGACGATCAGCTCAATGCGCCACTCGATTTCCGAGGGAGGGCGCTTGCGGCCGCCGCCAAAATACATGTCGTATTCGATTTTCAGCTGGCGGATATCCTTTTCGAGCTGCGCCAACTCTTCGTCAATGGTGGCCATAGGAGCGAAACTCCTCGTCTCTTCATGCTAGGAGCGGAGTTCGGCGGCGTCAACGGGGAAGGGCGTGCGCGGAGGCGGATGCGGCACCGCGCCGCTGGACATCGGGGCTGTACCTTCGGGCAGTGCGCTAATGAAACGGTGGATTGCCGCGCATCGCTGGCTGTGCTTGAATGTGCGCATGCCTTCGACTGGTAAACCGGCACTTTCTACCGACCAGACTGCCTTGCTGCGCAGCGTGCCGTCGGTGGACGAGTTACTGTTGCGGCCGCGGGTCGCTGAACTATGTGCGGATGTGGATCGCGGATTTGTGGTGGAGACGATTCGCGAAGTATTGGCGGATTTGCGACGCGAAATTGTGGCCGGGGTTGTGCGCGAAGAAGCGATGCTGTCGGGCGGAGCTGTCGAGAAGCGGATTGTGGCGGTGGTGGAAAAGCAATTTGAAGCTTCACTGCGGCCGGTGATTAATGCTTCGGGCGTGATCCTGCACACCAATCTTGGACGTGCGCCACTGGCAAGTGCGGTGGCTAGCGAAATACAGCGCAGCGTTACGCGATATTCGAATCTGGAGTACGACTTGGCCGCGGGCGCTCGAGGGAAGCGCGATGTACATACCTCGCGGCTGATTGAACGGCTGAGTGGAGCGGAAGCCGCGATCGTCGTGAACAACTGCGCTGCGGCGGTGCTGCTAACGCTGGCAGCGCTGGCCCGTGGTGGCGAAGTGATTGTGTCGCGCGGCGAAATGATTGAGATTGGCGACGGATTTCGCATCCCAGAAATTATGGAGCAGAGCGGAGCGGTGCTGCGCGAAGTGGGCACTACGAATCGCACCAGGATTGCGGACTACGAAAATGCGGTGAACGAGAAAACGCGGGTGCTGCTGCGCGTGCATCCTTCGAATTTCAAGGTGACCGGATTCACGGAAAAGCCGGAAGTGGCGGAACTGATTGCGCTGGGCGAACGGGCGCGCCTTCCCGTGGTGGAAGACCTTGGCTCCGGGTGCCTGGTGGATCTGGCGGCGCATGGAATTCACGAGCCAGCGGTGCGGAAAAGCGTCGAGTCCGGATTTTCGCTGGTGCTGTTCAGCGGGGACAAATTACTAGGCGGACCACAGGCGGGAATCATCGCGGGACAAAGGGATTTAGTGACCAAGGTGCGGCGGCATCCGCTGTTTCGCGCGCTGCGTGTGGATAAATTGACGATCGCGGCGATGGAAGTAACACTGCGTACCTACCTGCGCGCAAAATGGGATGAGATTCCGGCGCAACGGATGATTCGCATTACGGTGGCGGAGATTGCCGCGCGCGTGGAAAAATTTCACGAACTGCTGGCTGAGCGAGTTGCCGAGACAGTTGCGGATTTTGAGATCAGCGATGGAGCGTCATTGGTGGGGGGCGGGTCAACACCAGACCAATCGTTGCCGACGAAGCTGCTGCGCATTGCGAGTAAACGATATTCTGCGACGCAGCTTGAAGAGCGCTTGCGGCGTCCGGCGGTAGGGATTCCGGTAATCGCGCGGATTGAAGAGGATTGCCTGCTGGTGGATTTGCGCACGGTTTTTCCGGAGCAGGAGCCGGAGTTGTTGCAGTCTTTAGTTGCCGCGCTGCAGTAAAGTTCTTCATACTTCCTGCATGCTGGCCTTTCAAGTTTCCGACAATCAACTGGTTGCAGTAACCAAAGAGATGCCGCGGCTGCACCCGCGATGGGCGTGGGTGCGCGTTCGCCTGGCCGGAATCTGCAATACCGATGTGGAGATTCTGCGCGGGTATCACAATTTTCATGGCACGCCGGGGCATGAATTTGTAGGCGAAGTGGCCGATGTAGCTGGTGTTTCTACTGCTGTGAAGACGCGCTGGATGGGCAAGCGAGTCGTTGGGGAGATTAATGTGTCTTGCGCGGCCTACGGGTACAAGCCGATTTGCGAGTTTTGTCGGCGCGGCCTGAAAACGCATTGCGGGCAGCGGACCGTGCTAGGAATTGTGGCGCACGATGGGGCATTTGCGGAGTATCTGGCGCTGCCGCTGGAAAATCTGCACGTGATTCCGCGTAGCATTTCCGATGAGCAAGCCGTGTTCGTAGAACCGTTGGCGGCGGCGTGCCAGATTTTAACGCAGATCGAAGTGCGGAAATTCAAAGAGGCCGCGGTGCTAGGCGATGGGAAGTTGGCGCAGCTTATCGCGCTGGTGTTACAAGCTGCGGGCTTACGCGTTGTGATGTACGGGAAAGATGCGAACAAGCTTACGATGGCGCGGAAGGCGGGGGTCGAAACGAAAAAAGTGGTGGGCGATGCGAGCGACCTGCAGAGTGTGAAAGAAAATTACCGGCTGGTCGTCGAGGCTACTGGATCGCCATCGGGCTTGCGACTGGCGGAGGAGATGACCGAGCCGCGCGGGACGTTAGTGCTGAAATCGACGTTTCACGGAGCCGCGCCGGTCGAGACGTGGCCGATTGTGGTGAAGGAAATTACGGTGGTGGGTTCGCGGTGCGGGCCGTTTGCCAAGGCAATTGCGCTGTTGCGGTCGGGCAAAGTGGATCCGACTCCGCTGATTTCGCGGGTGTTTCCGTTGAAGGACGCCGCCGAGGCGATTCACTACGCGCAGGAACGCGGAGTCATGAAAGTGCTGCTGAAGGGTGCGTAGAAGTTTGGAGTTGGGACGGCTGCGATTTTGCCGCGATCCCTCCACTGCGAATCGGCTGAGAAACGCCGATTCTCCGGTCGGGATGACAACCATTTAACTGAGGCGGTTGATGCAGGAGGCGACGCAGGCGGCGCCGAATCCGTTGTCGATGTTGACCACGGTGACGTTGGAGGCGCAGGAGTTCAGCATGCCGAGAAGCGCGGCGACGCCGCCAAAGCTAGCGCCGTAACCGGTGCTAGTGGGCACGGCGATTACCGGCACGCCAACCAACCCGCCAACTACACTGGGCAGCGCGCCTTCCATGCCGGCAATGCAGATGACCACGCGCGCGCTGGTGAGCATTTTGTGGCGATCGAGCAGGCGATGAATGCCGGCGACGCCTACGTCGTAAAGATGTTCGACAGTGTTGCCCATCATGCGCGCGGTGAGCAGCGCCTCTTCGGCCACCGGAATGTCGCTGGTGCCCGCGGAAACGATGAGAATAGTTCCCTTTCCGGTGATGTCGGTGTTGCGCTCGATGGTGATCACGCCAGAGAGTTGGTGAAACGTTGCGGCACGGCTGATGCGTTTCACCGCGGCAAACATTCTGCCATCTGCGCGGGTGACGAGCACGTTGTGGCGCGAGTCTTTGCGCTTGATCATGGTGCGGACAATTTCCGCGACCTGGGTGGGCGTTTTCCCTTTGCCGAAAATCACTTCGGCGAAGCCCTGGCGCAGCGAACGATGATGATCGACCTTGGCGAAATCGATGTCTTCGAAAGGCAGGTGCTTGAGGCGCTCCAGAGCGGCCGAGGCACTGAGTTTTTTGCGCTCAACGTGCTGCAAAATTTTCAGAATATCTTCGCTTTTCATTTGTTTTGACCGCAGAGAATTCTAGCATTGCACGCGGCGCGGGCCTAAGCTTGACTTGCCAGGAGGCCGCTGCCAGACTCGATTTATCCGCGCAAAACCATGTCTTCCACTAAAGGACAAATCATCACCGTAGGTGTGACCGGAGCCAGCGGCGCAATTTATGCGCAGAAAACGCTGGCGCTGCTGGAAGACGACTCGCGCGTGGAGCGCGTGCACCTAGTGGTGACGGAAACGGGCCAGCGGTTGTTTGCGGAGGAACTGGAGATTTCTTCGGGCGATTTGAAGCAGTTGCCGAGCCGCCTACTCGGCCGCGCGCCGCGCAAGATCGAGACAATTTCCAACAAGGATGTGGGCGCATCGATTGCCTCGGGAAGTTATGACGTCGACGCGATGATCGTGATTCCCTGCACCATGGGGGCGCTGGCCGCGATTGCGAATGGCACCAGCGATGATTTGGTGGCGCGGTCGGCGGATGTGATTTTGAAAGAGGGACGCAAATTGGTTTTGTGCGTGCGCGACACACCGTTCAATCGCATTCATCTCGAAAATATGTTGCTCGCGCAGCAGGCTGGAGCGGTGATCATGCCGGCCGTCCCCGCGTTTTACCACAAACCAAAAACGATTGACGACATTGTGACGCAATATGTTTGCCGGGTGCTGGCGCAGGTGGGATTGTCGCAAGACAAGATGTATCGCTGGACGGGCACGAACGCGGCGAAAAAGGCGGAGGCGTAGCGATGGCTGGCCGTGTGCGCACCGTGCTGGAGATGATCAAGTTCGAGCACTCGGTGTTTGCATTGCCGTTTGCGTTGACGGGGGCGCTGCTGGCGGCGCGGTTGACGGTGCATGGTTGGCCGACTCCATGGCAAGTTTTCTGGATCGTGGTGGCCATGGTGGCGGCACGTTCCGCGGCCATGACGCTCAATCGCATTGCAGATATTCGCTACGACAAAGAGAATCCACGGACCAAGATGCGCGCGCTAGCCACAGGTGCGCTGTCGGTCTCATTTGCCTGGATTTTCACGTTCGTGGCGGTGGCGATATTTTCCGTGGCGGCGTGGCGTTTGAATTCGCTGGCGCTGAAACTGGCGCCGCTCGCGCTGGCGATTTTGTTTTTCTATTCGTTCACCAAGCGGTTCACAAATTGGTCACATGTATTTCTGGGATTTGCGCTGGGAATTTCTCCGGCGGCGGCGTGGATCGCGATTACCGGAAGTCTCGACTGGCGGATGCTGATCTTGTGTGGCGCGGTGACGCTGTGGGTCGGCGGCTTCGATGTGTTATACGCGTGCCAGGATGTGGAATTCGACAAAAAAGCCGGGCTGTACTCCGTGCCAAAGCAATTCGGAATCGCGACTGCCCTGTGGATTGCGCGGGTAATGCACGTCGGCGTGGTGGTGCTGCTGGGATGGCTCGCGGCGAGCTTTGGTCTGCCGTGGCCCGCATGGGCGGGAATCGTGGTGGTAGCGGCGCTGCTGGGCTACGAGCATTCGCTGGTGAAGGCCAACGATTTAAGCCAGCTGAACGCTGCGTTTTTCACGGTGAACGGCTATATTAGTATGCTGTTCCTGCTGTTCTGGGGAGCGGCCGCAGCCTTGTGGCGAGTTTGAACGATTCGCAAGGTTCGAAATGCGAATTGTATGTAGCGGCGCGAAGCGAAACGTTATCCTATAAGAAGAGAATCCAGTGGCCGAACCAACCATTACCGATGCGAACCTGAAGCCGATCGCCGACAAGGTGATGATGGGCGAGCGCCTGTCATTTGAAGACGGCGTGACGTTGTATCGCTCGCCGGACCTGCTGGCGGTAGGTTGGCTGGCAAATTTCGTGCGCGAGAAGCGTCACGGCAACGTGACCTACTACAACGTGAATCGCCACATCAATCCCACTAATATTTGCGTGGCGCATTGCAAGTTGTGCGCGTTTGGCCGCGATCCCAATTCGCCGGGCGCATATACGTTTGCTCTCGATGAGATTTACGAACGCGCCGCACAAGGCGTGCGTGAAGGTGCGACGGAATTTCACATCGTTGGCGGCCTCCATCCCGATTTGCCGTTTGATTATTTTCTGGAAATGATTCGCGGGCTGAAGCAGCGGCATCCGCATGTGCACTTGAAGGCGTTCACCATGGTGGAGGTGCACTATTTCGCGCGCATCGCGAAACTGACCGTTGAGGAAACGCTGCAGAAGATGAAGGATGCCGGCGTGGATTCCTGCCCGGGTGGCGGCGCCGAGATTTTTCATCCGCGCGTCCGGCGGATTATCTGCGACCACAAAGTCAGCGGGCATATGTGGCTGAGCATGGCCAAAAAGGCGCATCGCATCGGGCTGCGTTCGAATGCCACGATGTTGTACGGCCACGTGGAGACCACGGAAGAGCGGGTCGATCATTTGGTGAAATTGCGCGAAGCACAGGACGAAACGCACGGCTTTGTAGCGTTTATTCCGCTGGCATTTCACCCGGAAAACACCGCGCTGTCGCACATTCCGAAGCCCAGCGGCTACGATGATTTGCGCAACATTGCCGTTTCGCGATTGATGCTGGATAACTTCGATCACATCAAGGCGTATTGGATCATGCTAACGCCGAGTATTGCGCAGATCGCTTTGCGCTTTGGTGCCAATGATATGGACGGAACTGTGGTGGAAGAAAAGATCTACCACGACGCCGGGGCGCGCACGGCGGAATTTACGCCACGCGCTGAACTCGAGCGCCTGATTCGCGAAGCGGGCCGCGTGCCTGTGGAGCGCGACACACTGTACAACAAGATTGACCGTTCGAAGCTGCCGCCGATTCAGCCAGCCACGCCGCCAGGCTTAGTGTCACTATCGTTAAACGTCTAGCCTTCTTACCAATTCATGCCAGAACTCTCTCACAGCCCAGGAGAGGTAATCTCATACATAGAAATGTGTCAGGCATGGAGTACGAGCCTGCAGCGGGGTATGAATTTCCATCTTCGTCCAGCCTGCAGCGTGATTTTGATGAGTCGTAGAGCCAATGCGCCGTATCGAGATCAGGTCGCAGAAAATGGGCGTGTCTTAATCTACGAAGGACATGATGTGCCGCGCACCGCGCGGAGTCCAAATCCAAAACTAATTGATCAGCCACGCCTCACTCCAGGAGGTAGGCTTACTCAAAATGGATTGTTTGCCGATGCGGCCGCAAAGGCAAAGAGTGGAAACTCGGCTCCGGAAGTCGTGGCAGTGTACGAGAAGATTCACGCCGGAATTTGGGCCTTTAACGGCTCTTTCGCGCTGACCGATAGTTGGGTCGAATCGGATGGACACAGATCTGTTTTCAAGTTTCGCCTGGAACTCCCGGAATCGCGCGGAATGCTTGATTCTCAAAACGCGCCGGAACTTGCTCACAATCGATTGATTCCTTCTGCCGTCAAGCTAGAAGTCTGGACGCGAGATAAAGGCTGCTGTGTCATCTGCGGCAACGATAAAAATCTCCATTTCGATCACGATCTTCCATATTCAAAAGGCGGTTCCTCTTTAGTCGCTAAGAACATTCGCTTGCTCTGTGCTAAACACAACCTCTCCAAAGGCGCCAAGATTCAGTAATAAACCAGAAATACACTGTGCTCGGCATGCGCTTTGCCACTGCGGCGCCATTACCCATGAACCCCGTGAGGGTCCAGGGTCGTGCGATACTTCGCGGAGATTTCGATTCATAATGGCCTACAGGATTTGGTTCCTTGCTGCCGCGGCTACTTTAAATATACCCTTCCTCCTCCAGCGCGAATCGAATCCATTGCATTCAACATCCTGAAAAATTCGACGCAGAAAAGGTGACATCATGCAACGCAAAGCATCGGCAGTTTGGCAAGGCGATTTGAAGACCGGCAAGGGAGCGATCTCCACGGACAGTGGCACGCTCAAGAACACGCAATATTCCTTCAGCACGCGATTTGAAAACGGAGTGGGAACCAATCCCGAAGAACTTCTGGCGGCGGCACACGCCGGCTGCTTCACCATGGCACTTTCAGCCCAACTTGGCGGCGCAGGATTGACGGCGAGCAAACTCGAAACCACTTGCACCATCAGCCTGGAAAAAGTTGGCGAAGGATTTTCGATTACGAAGAGCCATCTGGACCTGGTGGCCCACGTTCCGGGCGCGGACAAGGCCAAGTTT
The DNA here is from genome assembly GCA_049691535.1 of Candidatus Acidiferrum sp. Lineage (GTDB taxonomy): Bacteria > Acidobacteriota > Terriglobia > Acidiferrales > UBA7541 > Acidiferrum. The sequence continues at coordinate 17,206 of JBAVNY010000334.1, read as the reverse complement.
GACGCGGCGGTAAAAGCGGCGGAGACGGGCTGTCCGGTTTCCAAGCTTTTCAAGACCGAAATTTCCGTGAACGCGCAACTCGCTGCTGGAGCGTGAGGCCGCAACACCAACCTGCGGCAAACCGAGTACAATGCTGGCCATGATTCCCGTTCCAGGTGTGTTTATCGCAGGCGTGGTGGTTTTCTTCGTGGTGATATGGGACGCGTTTGAGGCCATCATTTTGCCCCGGCGCGTCACGCGGAAATTTCGCCTGACACGATTCTATTACCGGATCACTTGGGGAATTTGGAAGCCGCTGGGGAACGTCAGTTCTTCGCGCAAAACCCGCGAAACGCTGTTGGGATTTTATGGGCCGATTTCCCTACTGGTGCTGGTGGGAGTTTGGGCCATCGGCCTGGTGTTCAGCTTCGGCATGATGCAATACGGCGCGGGCTCGGCGGTGAATCTCACCGGGCAAACACCAGGTTTCTGGACCGACGTCTATTTAAGTGGCACCACATTTTTCACGCTGGGATTGGGAGATGTGGTGCCGCGAGCATCGCTGGCGCGCTTTTTGGTGGTGGCGGAGGCCGGATTCGGCTTTGGATTTTTGGCGGCTATCATCGGTTATCTTCCTTTCATCTACAGCTCATTCGGCGAACGCGAGATCAACATCTCGATGCTGGATTCGCGTGCGGGCACACCGCCAACCGCGGGCGAACTTCTGCGGCGGCACAGTTTTCGCGGCGGTCACGAAGCCCTGCGCGAGTTGCTGAAAGATTGGGAATTGTGGAGCGCGCAACTGCTGGAGAGCCATTTGTCGTATCCGGTGCTGGCGTATTTCCGCTCGCAGCACGATAACCAGTCATGGATCGCGTCGTTGACCGCGATTCTGGACACCTGCGCATTGACGATCGCGGGAATTGAAGATTCCTGCGCCAAGCAGGCCGAGTTGACGTTTGCGATTGCGCGGCACGCGATGGTTGATCTGGCACAGGTCTTTTCCGCGGCACCAAAACCGTTGCCGGAAGATCGACTGCCCCCGGCCGAACTGAATCGCTTGCGGAATACGCTGGCGCAGCAAGGCATGATTTTGCTGAGCACACCAGAAGCGGATCGCAAACTGCAAGAATTGCGCATCATGTACGAACCGTATGTTTATGCGCTGGCGAATCATTTGAGCCAAAGCTTGCCGCCGTGGATTCCTCTCAAGAAAGGCAAAGACAATTGGCAGACGACGGCATGGGCGCAGAGCGCTGGCGTGTTGGAACACGAACCCGCGTCCGTGGCGCATGACGATCATTTTTAGCGACGGACCTCGGATGCATGAATTCCCTGCGGCACCAATTCCATTTGGCACTGGTCACATACATGTTCACATTCACGTTTTGGGAGAAGGTCGATGAAAGCGATTCAAGTTCATAACTTCGGGGGCCCAGAAGTTTTGCAGTTGCAGGAAATTCCCACACCCAAGCCGGGCAGGGGCGAAGTGTTGGTCCACGTGAAAGCTGCTGGCGTAAATCCCTACGACACCTACATGCGCGCCGGAACGTACGCCATCAAGCCGTCGTTGCCGTACACCCCGGGGTCGGACGCGGCGGGCGCAGTCGAAGCAGTTGGAGAGGGCGTAACAAAAGTGAAGCCGGGCGATCGCGTGTACACGGCGAAAACATTGACCGGAGCGTACGCGGAGTATGCGCTGGCGTTGGACTCGCAAGTGCATCCGCTGCCGGAGAAAATTTCGTTCGCGCAAGGCGCTGGATTGTGGGTGCCGTATGGAACGGCGTTCACCGCACTGCATCATCACGGCCAGGCTCGGCCTGGAGAGACGTTGTTGGTTCATGGAGCCAGCGGTGGAGTTGGAATCGCAGCCGTGCAGTATGCGCGTGCGATGGGCCTGACGGTGATTGGGACCGCAGGATCGCAACGCGGGCTGGACCTGGTGAAAAAAGAAGGTGCGCACTACGTGTTTGATCACACCAAGCCCGGCTATGCCGAGGAAATTACCAAGGTGACGCCAGGCGGGAAGGGCCTTGATGTGATTCTCGAAATGCTGGCCAACGTGAATCTGGCGACCGATTTGAAGCTGCTGGCCATGAATGGCCGCGTCGTGGTGATCGGGAATCGCGGGGAGATCACCATTAATCCGCGCGACTTGATGAGCCGCCGCGGGTCGGCGCGAGGCTTTACGCTTTGGGCGGCAACGGAACAGGAAACGAACGAGATCCATGCGGCCATCGCGGCGGGACTGGAGAATGGAACACTGCGACCTGTTGTGGGCAAGGAATTCCCGTTGAAAGATGCGGCGCAGGCGCACATCGAAGTGTTGAAACCGGGCGCGGCTGGCAAGATTGTGCTCGAGCCGTAACGTTATCCTTATCCTTCTCCTTAGTCAGGCGCTTCAAGTCCATTTCAGCAGTTGCAGCAGAATGCCGGCAAGTGCGCCGCCGAGAACCATCCACGCAGAATTCACTTTGTCGCGAAACACCAGAATCAGGCTGACGGCTGCGATAAGAATCGCGGGGATATTTGTCAGTGACCCACGTGCGAATTGCCACCCTACAAACGCCATCAGCGCCACCGCAGCAGCGTTGACTCCATCCAAAAACGCCCCCGCCAACGGGGATTTTCGAATTTGCGGCAGGAAGCGCGCCGTGACCGCAACATAAATGAATGCCGGAAGGAACATGCCGATCGTGGCCAGTGCTGCGCCTCGCCATCCCGCCAGGATGAATCCGATAAATGTGGCAACGGTGAAAAATGGTCCGGGCGTGGCTTGGCTGACCGCGATCGCATCTAACAATTGCGCGTTAGTGAGCCAGTGAAGTCTGACGACTAGATCTGCGTGTAATACAGCAAGCAAAACGTAGCCGCTGCCAAACAGCACCGCGCCAATCTTCAGGAAGTACAGGAATACCGCAGCGGAACCCGGTGAAACGCTGGCCGCGCCAGCGAGCAACAGACCCAGCGAAGGAGACGGACCGCGCGTGAGTCTCTTACCTTCGCGAAACAACATCCACGCCACGCCAGCGCCTACTAAAAGCAGCAGTGTGGGTAATTGCAAAACCGCCAGCACGATCACGAGGACTACGAGACAAGCTAGCGCAACGCTTTTGAGCGCCGTCCGCGCAAGATTCCAGATCGCTCGAGCCAGCAGCGCCACTACCACCGGCTTGATTCCAAACAGTAGGCCAGCGATCTGTGGCACGGTGCCGAATTTTAGATACGCCCACGCCAGAGCGACGACCAGAATGGCCGCAGGCAAGATGAAGCACGCTCCAGCGACGATTAACCCGGGAAGTCCACCGCGAATTTCTCCGAAGTAGATGGCCAGTTCGGTGGAGCTTGGTCCCGGCAACAAATTGACCGCGCCGATCAAATCCAGAAAGCGCTCGCGCGTTACCCACTGGCGCCGGCGAACAAATTCTTCTTCCATCATGGCGATGTGGGCGGCGGGCCCGCCATAAGCAACGAAACCCAGGCGCAAAAACTGCGTTGCGATCTCGCCGAGTGTCCCTTTTGGAGCGGTCGCACTCATGCGGTTACTCGCACCGACCTGAACCAGCTCGCGTCGCAACGTCTACGCCTCTGCGGCGTGAAATTGCGCGGAATACAATCATGGCGAAAACCAGTAAAATGGAAGCGCTGCGAAAGAGTCGCATCCGTAGATGGGTCGAACGGAGTTGTGACTCGCGAGCGAGCAGCTTTAGCGCTCGACTGCAGCAAACAATAAGGGAAAACCGTGAATATGTTGCGGTTTGGCTGACGTGCGAACTGGTCGCATGTCTCGAGCATCGGTGTTACGCTCTGCCGCGGCACGTTGGCCTGAGAGAAGCGTCGATCAGCGAAGGACATTAGGAGCAACTCGGACTTGAATTTCGTCGGAACATTTCTTGTGCTCGCGCTCGCCGCCGCTCAGCAAAATCCGCTGAGCCACTACTGGCATAAGATCACCGACCGCACATTCACTGGGGTCTATCACGCTAACGCATTTGACCTGGCGATGATGATTCCCTACTTCATCGTGTTGTTCGTGCTGGCGCTGTACGGAATGCATCGCTACGCGTTGCTCTACGATTATTATGCGTTTCGCAAAAATGTTCCGCCGGCGCCACCTGCGGTCGTAAATTGGCCCAAGGTTACCATACAGCTTCCCATCTTCAATGAACGCTACGTGATCGAGCGGCTGGTCGACGCCGTTTCGCAGTTCGATTATCCACGGGAATTGCTGGACATTCAGGTGCTCGACGATTCGACGGACGAAACGCGCGAAGTGGCGCGGGCGTGCGTGGATCGCCATGCGGCCACCGGGCTGCCGATTTCTTACATTCACCGGACCAATCGCGAGGGTTACAAAGCGGGTGCGCTGGAAAATGGATTGCGCACCGCCCAGGGCGAATTTGTGGCCATTTTCGACGCTGACTTTATTCCGCAGGCCGATTTTCTACGCGCCACCATTCCGTATTTTATGAATCCGCGCGGCGGGTCGGGAATCGGCATGGTGCAAACGCGCTGGACGTATTTGAACAGCGATTACTCACTGCTGACACGTGTGGAAACGATTTTGCTCGATGGACACTTTGTCATCGAACATGGCGGGCGCTCGCGACGCGGCACGTTTTTCAATTTTAACGGCACCGCAGGCGTGTGGCGGCGAGCAGCGATTGACTCTGCGGGCGGGTGGGAGCACGACACGCTCACCGAAGATACCGATCTGTCTTACCGAGCGCAGCTGAAAGGCTGGAAGTTTCTGTATTTGCCGCACATTGAGTGCGCTTCGGAATTGCCTATCGACATGAACGGCTTCAAAGCGCAACAGGCACGCTGGGCTAAAGGATTGATGCAGACCGCCAAGAAAATCTTGCCACAGGTATTTCGCGCGGACGTGCCGCTCTACGTGAAAGCGGAAGCGTTTTTTCACCTTACCGCCAACATTTCGTATCCGTTGATGGTGTTGCTCTCCACGATGCTGTTGCCGGCAATGATTGTGCGCTTCTACCAGGGCTGGTTCCAGATGCTGGTAATCGACTTGCCGCTCTTCCTGGCGTCGACCTGCTCGATTTCGAGTTTCTATTTAGCGGCGCAGAAAGAGTTACGGCCCAAAACGTGGATGAGCACGTTTTTGTACATGCCGTTCGTGATGGCTACAGGCATCGGCATCTCCGTGCGCAATGCGCAAGCGGTAATTGAAGCGATCCTTGGGAAAAAATCGGAATTCGCGCGCACGCCTAAATTCAAGATTGAAGGCAAGACCGGCACGTTCGCGGCGAAGAAATACAAAAATAAGGCCGGCTGGATGCCGTACTGCGAAGTTGGCCTGGGCTTATATTTTTCGCTGGCCATCGTCTATGCGATCCGCAACGAAAATTACGCCACCGTTCCCTTCTTGCTGCTGTTTGTGTGGGGCTACCTGTACACGGGATTCATGTCGCTGAGCCAGTCGTGGTTCGCGCATCTGCGCTTCGGCGTGAATGCTCCGGAAATGCGACCGGCGTCCAGCGGCGCGCCAGGTTTCTAATCTCGCGAGGTAAAGTCTTTCGCTAGCGATTGGTCTTGCGCGCGCTGGCACCGGGCGAAACAATAGAAGCTGTAGCGCCAAGCCATGAGCCGCCATTCAACGCACAGACTCTCCGTAGAAGAAGTCGCCAACACGATTACGCACGGCGTCGGCCTGGCATTGAGCGTCGCCGGCTTCGTAATTCTGTTGGTGTTGGCCGCTCTCCGTGGCGGCGCACTGCAAATTGTCTCCTGCGCGATTTACGGCATCACGCTGATCACGTTATATGCGGCCTCTACGCTGTATCACGGAATCGCCGCACCCCGTTTCAAGCGCGCACTCCGGATTTTTGACCATTCCGCTATCTTCCTGTTGATTGCAGGCACGTATACGCCCTTTTTGCTGGTGAATTTGCGTGGAGCGTGGGGCTGGTCACTGTTCGGCGTGGTGTGGGGCTTGGCAATGGCCGGGATCGTATTCAAGTTCTGGTTCGTGGAACGATTCGGGTTCCTGTCGACCACCGTCTATCTCTTAATGGGCTGGCTGGTGGTCATTGCGGCTCGGCCAGTATTGAGCCACGTTCCGGCAAGTGGATTGATTTGGCTGGCAGCGGGCGGACTCTGCTACACAGCAGGCGTGATCTTCTACGCTTCGAAACGAATCCCGTACGCCCACGTAATCTGGCACGTCTTCGTGCTGGCCGGCAGCACCTGCCACTATGTTGCCGTTCTTCAGTCTTTGTTGCCTCCTCGCGTGTAACCGAAGCGAACTTCCGCGGCTGTGTTCATCCTGCGTTTAAGTAAGGATGGGCATTCTCTTACTGGGGAAACCTCTACCTCGAGCGTGCGAATCGTCCCTGTTCGAAAACAATCTGGGAAGACGCAGACCACATGATGCGTATGAATTTGGGCCACCTGCGAAGCGAATTGCGATGCGTGATGGTATTTTGGCTGGCCACGATTCCATTGTGGACGACACGTCCAGCCTTCGCTGGCGACGAACCATCGCAATCTGCGAAGAAAATGGGGGAGAGCATTTCCGGCGTGGCTCTGGATCCTTCGGCAGCGGTAATCCGCGATGCGCAAGTCAGCCTATTCACCGCCGACGGAAAACTCGCCGGCCGAACCACCACGGATCATTCCGGCGCTTTTTATTTCGACAACATGGCGCGCGCCAAATACCGGTTGCAAGTGGAGGCCGAGGGCTTCAAGGAATCTAACCTCGAATTTACCCTGAGTGCAAAGCCGCTCGCGCCTCTACGCGTTACATTGAAAATCTCTGCGCTAAACGAGACGCTGGACGTAAGTGCCGGCGATACCGCCATACAGCTCTCCACCGACGTGGCCGAAAATCAGAACGCCAACAATATTGATCGCGCCGCACTGGACAGGGTTCCGGTGTTTGACCAGGACTATATAACGACGCTTTCTCGCTTTTTGAGCGACGACACCCTGGGCACCAATGGCGTTTCGTTGGTCGTTAACGGCATGGAGGCCAACGGTCCCGGCGTTTCTCCTTCCGGAATTCAGGACGTGAAGATCAACCAGAATCCATATTCAGCGCGATTTGCCAGGCCGGGCCGCGCGCGACTCGAGATCACCACCAAGCTGGGCACCCCGGATTTCCATGGCTCGCTGAATTTTCTGTTTCGCGACGCGATTTTCGATGCGCGCAATGCCTTCGCCACCACCAAGCCTCCAGAAAGCCGCTATTTTTCAGATGGGTCGCTGACCGGGCCGCTGGGTCGCAACAAAAAGAATACGTTTCTGCTCACCATGGAGCAGGACGACGACAACGTGCAAGCCACGGTCTTCGCGCATGGCGTGAACGATGTGGTGATCAACGACAATGTGCCCGCTCCGGAGCGGCACTTCTTCACCTCACTGCAGGTTTTTCACGATTTCGCCAATGGTGATCAATTTTGGCTCTCGTATTCCTATGAATATGAAAGCCTCATGAATCAAGGCGTAGGCGGCGTGGTGTTGCGCGAAGCGGGTTACAACGGTTTCTCCACCGAACAGGAGGTCAATGGCAACTACCGCCACATTTTTTCGCCGAAATGGGTAAACCAACTGCGTTTCATGGTTGGACATAACGACGAGCCCATCCACAGCGTCAACACAGCTCCCATGGTAGTGGTTGAAGGTTACTTCACCGGTGGCGGTGCGCAGGCCGATTCCAAACGCACCGAAGCGCATTTCGAGGGCACCGATCTGGTGACCTACACCAGCGGAAAGCACGTCATCAATTTCGGAATCGAGACGCCGGATCTTAGCCGCCGCGGCGCCGATGATTTTACCAACGCCCAAGGTACCTACACATTTGGCGATATCAATGCCTACGAAGCGCAACAGCCTTCGAACTTCCGCATACAAACCGGCAATGGACACCTGGTTTTCTGGGAGCGCAATGCGGCGGGCTTTTTTGAAGACAATATTCGGCTGAAGCCCAACTTTTCACTGACCCTGGGGCTGCGCTACTACTACCAGAATTATTTTAATAACGACACCAACAATTTTGCGCCGCGCTTTGGTTTCGCGTACTCGCCGAAGCACATGAACAAACTGGTGCTGCGTGGCGGCGCAGGAGTTTTCTATGATCGCTCCGGACCGCGAGCGATTGCCGACCTACTGCATTTCAACGGCGTCAATCTGCTCCGGCTGCTTCTGCCGCTCACGACAAACGGAACTGTTCCCTACCCGGTCACACCCGCTGATTTGCAAGGTGTGCCCACCAGCCTGGTGGTGCTCGATCCGCGCACGCGCATCCCGTATACATTTCAGTACAGCTTCGGGATTGAGCGGCAAGTCACCGCCAAGAGCACGTTCAGCGCTACCTACGTGGGCTTGCGTGGCATTGATCTGTTTCGTTCGCGAGACGTCAATGCGCCTCCGCCGCCATTCTATGCGGCGCGCCCTGATGGCGGGATCGGGCAGGAGCGGCAGATTGAATCCGAGGGCTATCAGAAAAGCAATGCGCTGGAGCTGCTATTTCGCGGCAAACCGAATAAATATTTTTCCGGGCAAGCGCAATACACGTTGGGAAAAACGTACAACAATACCAGCGGCATTACGTATTTCAGCGGGAATTCGTATTACCCGTGGCAGGATTGGGCGCGTTCGGATAACGACCGGCGGCACAAATTTGATTTGCTGGGCACATTTTATCCCACGGATTTGTTTTCGCTGGGTGTAGCGTTTCAGGCGTATTCGGGTAAACCGGTGAACGTGATTACCGGGCTGGATTCCAATGGAGATGGCGTGTTCAACGACCGGCCGAATGGCGGACTAGCGGCGCGGAATTTGCTGCATGGGCCGAGTCTGGTGAATCTAGACGTCAACGTAGAACACGATTTTCATTTTCACAAAGAGAAAAAGGGTGGACCGACGCTGACCGTCGGTTTGAACTTCTTCAATGTGCTGAATCACGTCAACGATATTACGTACATTGGCGTGATCGGCCCGGATGGCGGTCCACGGAATCCCAATTTCGGGCAGCCTAGCGCGGCCTATCCGGCCCGGCGGGTACAACTCAATCTGGAATACAAGTTCTGAGCCACGGAAACCGGACCCGATCAGTCGCATGTACTTGCGCGCCGGCGAACGGCTCGTGGATTCGCGTCATCTCGCGGACTCGGCTACAATTTGGCCTTTGTCCTCTTGCCCTGGAGGGTTGCGAGGTGAATGGATGAGTGGTTTCTTCAAGCGAGTGGCAGCGAAGCGCCTCGCTCTGGCGGCGTTACGCTGGGCGGCTTTTGCGTTGCTGGTGTTTTGCGCTTTCTTTCCTGCGCAGGCACAGCAGCGGCGCGAGCGAGAGCCGAACTCCGTTTACGCGCAACGGCGCGCGAAACTGGCGGCCAACGTCGATGCGCCCATCGTGCTGGTGGGCTACAGCGGCCGCGAAGAAGAGTCGGAAACCTACATTTTTGCCCAAGAAGAAAATTTCTATTACCTTACCGGCCACAACGAAGAAGATGCCGCGCTGATCATCCTTCCACTCAATGCCGGCGGAAAGAAAGATGATTGGCAGGGCGCGCGCGAAATTTTATTTCTACCCCCGAAGGATCCGCGAAAGGAACGATGGAATGGTGTGCGCATGTCTCCCACCGATCCGGGAATCGATGCGCGCACCGGTTTCGCGAGCGTTGACGCCAGACCGGAACTCCGAGCCACGGTGGAGCGACTGGCAAAAGTCTTTACCAGCCTCTATACCGTGCTGCCCTACCAAAAGGAAATGGGCGGCTATCCGCACGAGCGCGAAACAACGGAATGGCTGAAAGTAGCCGCGCCAACCGCTACGGTAAAAGATATTCGCGGTAATATCACCGATCTGCGGGTGATCAAAGCGCCCACAGAGATTACCTTCATCCGGCAGGCCGTGGATCTATCAGTGGCCGCCCACATCGAAGCATTCAAAATGACCAAGCCGGGCATTTGGGAATATCAAGTTGCTGCGAAAATGGTAGAAACGCACGCGATGGGCGGTTCAGAGGCGGAGGCGTACGCGCCAATCGTGGGAGCCGGGCCGAATTCCACGGCGCTGCACTACGATAAGCTGTCGCGCAAGATGGAAGAGGGCGATATCGTGGTGATGGATGTGGGCGCGCAATATTCCGGCTACGCTTCCGATATAACTCGCACCATTCCGGCGAACGGAAAATTTACCGCGCGGCAGAAGGAAATCTACGACATCGTGCTTGGCGCGCAGAATGCAGCTCTTGCGGCCGTCCGGCCTGGCGCAACCTTTTATTGCAAAGGGACCAAAGACTCGCTGCAAAATATCGCCTACAACTACATCAATTCCCACGGCAAAGACCGCAACGGAAAATCACTGGGCCAGTATTTTATTCATGGACTGGGCCATCACGTTGGACTTAACGTGCATGACCCTTCCGGCGATCCGTGCCGTCCGCTGGCTTCGGGAATGGTGATCACCATAGAGCCGGGGATTTACATCCCCGAAGAAAATCTGGGCGTGCGAATCGAAGACGATGTCCTGGTCACCGAAGGCGGCCACGAAGTCCTGAGCGAAAAACTCCCACGCGAAACATCCGAAATCGAAAAAATCATGGCCGAAGCAGCCAAGCAGCGCGCAACGCAATCGAATAAGTAAGCCTGCCGACGCGATGGCCTGCCATCGTGTCATTCGCCGGATTGATGTAGGGTAATCGGAAAAGTCCGGCCCAGTACCCACATGGACGGTTTGCGTTAGTCAGGACTTTGGTCCCAACGGAAAGTAGTAGCGCGCAGAGAGTGAACTCTGGGATAAACTGCGGGACAGGTGGCGATCACCTCAGAACAGGGAAGCCGCGCGACCTCGGAACCGAAAGGTTTGCTAACGAGCAAGAAGAGCACCGATACGATGCGTCCATTTAGTGGTGCCCTAGCCCCACCGCGAGATTGACCCGCTCCTTGTCGGCCCGTTATACTGAAAATCCGCGTGGGAAGTGAGTTTCCTGCGTGCCTCGTGTGATTCCACAAGCGGTCGTGGTCGGGTCTCAGGCTCGATGCTTAGGGCAGCCGGTTGGAATTTCCGAACCGTAATTAATTTTAATGGGAGAGGTTCCGGCTCCAGCTCCTGTGCGGGGTCACACCATCGTATGAGCAACACGAAAGCGACTCAACTTCGCCCCGGCATGGTTATCCAGCACGAGGGCAATCTCTTCACGATTTTCAGCACCGAACATCGCACCCCCGGCAACAAGCGCGGGTCCATGCAGACCCGCATGAAGAACCTGCGCACCGGAGCGATTATCGATTACCGGTTTCGCGCCGAAGAATTTGTGGAGCGGGCAATTCTGGATGAAATCGAATTCGAATACCTCTATAGCGAGGGCGAAGACTATCATTTCATGAATACCCAGACGTACGAGCAGATGCAGATGACCAAGGACGAATTGGGCGAAACGGTGTACTACCTGGTTCCCAACACCCTCGTTAAAATCGAATTTTTCGACGAGAAGGCCATCGGCGTGGATCTGCCCGACACTATGGATTTGAAAGTAGTGCAGACCGAACCGACGCTACAGAAGGCTACCGCGAGCTCGGTGATGAAGCCGGCTACGCTGGAAACCGGGCTGGTGGTGAACGTGCCCCCGTTCGTGAATGAAGGCGACCGGATTCGCGTCGATACTTCCGAAGCGCGCTACGTGCAGCGCGTCGAATAATTTTCCGCCTCCGCAGCTGAGCCTGCCTTCGGGCAGATTCAGAAGAGGTAGGACGAAGAGCTTCCGGGCAACTGGGAGCTCTTTTTATTTTGCGGGATCGGGAGTAGCCGCCGAAGCCAATTCCCGGTTGGCGATGCCGCGCTCGCCTGCAGGATGCGCGCCGAAGACGCGATCGAAAAGCTTATCGACGTTACGCAATTGCCTTTGCAGATCAAAGGTGTGATGAAGATCTTCGGCAGTCATAAATTTGGTGATGCGCGGATCTTTCGCTACTCGATCCTTAAAGCTGGTTTCCGATTCCCAAGCGGCCATGGCATTTTCCTGCACGGCTTTATACGCGTCGTCGCGCGCCATGCCCTTCTCTACCAGGTCTTGCAGCAACTGTCCTGAATAGACGAGGCCGTGCGTGGACTCGAGATTACGCAGCATGCGTGCCGGGAATACGCGCATCTCGCCGACAATGCGGGCCATCTTGGTGAGCATGTAATCCGTCAAAATGGTGGAGTCTGGGAGAATGATGCGCTCCACGGAACTGTGCGAAATATCGCGTTCGTGCCACAGCGCAATGTCTTCGTAAGAAGCCACCATGTTACTGCGCACCACCCGGGCCAGTCCGCAAATCTGCTCGCAGGTGACGGGATTGCGCTTGTGCGGCATCGCTGAACTGCCGCGCTGTTCGCCGCTAAAATGTTCTTCCGCCTCGCGGACTTCAGTGCGCTGCAAGTGGCGAATTTCGAGGGCGATTTTCTCCAGAGTGGCGGCGATTAGCGCCAGCGCGCTCATATAATGCGCGTGCCGGTCTCGCTGAATAACTTGCGAAGCTACCGGAGTGACGTGCAGGCCCAGGCGTTTGCAGATTTTCTCTTCAATATCGGGGCCAAGATGCGAAGCGTTCCCCACGGCGCCAGAAATTTTGCCGTAGGCCATGCCGTCTGCGGCGTCGCGAAAGCGTGCGATGTTGCGTTGATTCTCCGCGAACCAATTGGCAATCTTCAGGCCGAAAGTAATGGGCTCGGCATGCACGCCATGGGTGCGGCCAATTTGCGGGGTGTGCTGAAATTCGTGAGCACGAAGATCGAGCACTTCGCCAAGCAGCACCAAGTCGCGCTCGATAATGTGCGACGCATCGCGCACCAGCAAAGCTTGCGCGGTGTCCACCACGTCGTTGGACGTCATGCCATAGTGCAGCCAGCGCGCCGCGTCGGGATCGCCAATCGATTCGCCCACCGCCATGGTGAAGGCGATCACGTCGTGCTTAACACGCGCTTCGAGTTCGTTGATGCGTGCCACATTCACTTTCGCGCGGCTGCGCAAAATGACGGCAGCCTCTTTGGGAACCTGCCCAGCCTCGGCAAGAGTGTCCGCGGCGGCCAGTTCGACATCGAGCCACTTCTGGTAACGGTTGGCGTCACTCCAGACGCGGCCCATTTCTTCGCGGGTATAGCGTGGAATCACTTGGGCATCTCCGGGGAAATCCACAGTAATGATACGGTATTTCCGGATTGGCGGCGACCAACCGAGGGAACGAACCGCCAATCAAGCGATCCGCGCCTCAGCCTTCTTCGAGAAAATCCTCACACACTAAAATTCTAGCCAGTGAAAACAAAACTCCGGGAGCCGACCGCCTCCCGGAGTCTCCACTCTCAACGCCAAGTTAGAATTCGTAGCGCAGCGCGAACTGCATAATGCGGGGATTAGTAAGAGTCCCGCTGAAATTTCCAAAATTTGAAGAGTTCCCGTTCGCTAGGGTTCCGCCCTCGTAGGCGTTAGCCGACTGCACGTCGAAGCGCACGGAGTTAGTGACGTTAAAGACCTCCCAGCGGAATTGCAAGCTGTGCGCTTCACTCCACGGCATTTTCCAGCGCTTGGCCAACCCCAAATCCACGCCGAAGAAACCAGGTCCGCGGAGATTGTTGCGCGCGCCGGTTTCACCTGGAAATGCATAGCCGAAGCAGTTGGCGGCTGCAATGCCGTTTGAGAAGAGGTTGGGCGCGGTACTACCAACGCCATTGTTGTTGGGTCCGCTGTAAAAGGCGCCCGTGCTTACCGGGCAAATCTGATCGGCGTGGCCTTCTAATTGGTAGTTGGTGGGATATTGTCCGCCATTGTCGACGGTGACCGGGAACCCGCTGGTCCAGCGAACCAGACCGGAAAGTTGCCAACCACCTATAGCGGCGTCCGCGAAGCGGTTGACGTCGTGGCCAATCGCGCGCCCGCGTCCAAAGGGCATTTCGACGATAAAGTTGGTGTTGAATTGGTGGCGCAAATCGAAATCCGAGGGGGCCCTGCCAGCGCTTGGCGACCACGAATTGATAATCTGGCCACCCAGTCCGCCCCAGGACCCGACCCGTTCGGCATCAGACGAGATGTCGATGGATTTCCCATACGTATAATTGAAGTCGAATTGAACGCCATGCGTCATCTTGTGTTGCAAGGTGAGTTCGAGCGCGTTGTAGTTGGCATTGGTAACCGTGCGCAGGCCGTATAGCGAAGAATATTGCGGGCTATAGAAGACGTTCGGACCAGTGTAGTTGCCCAAATGGTAGTAGTAGGACGTGCCGGAAAGAGTGGCGTCCGGTACACCACCAGTGTCCATTTCATAAATGGACAAAGATTCGTTCAGGCTGTTGGCGCAAAGAAGATCGAAAGCCAAAACCGTGGGATTCGGTGTAGAGGTCAACGAGCCGGTAGCACAGCTTCCGTATGGACTGGCGGTGCCGATAGCGTAGCCACCGCCCGCCGCCACTGGTTGCGTGATGTCCGTCCAATATTTTTGGACGTTGGCTGGGACCATGCTGAGGTTGAGGTTGTTGGTGGTCACGCCATTGCGGTAGATCTTTGCCAGCGCCGTTGCCGCAGTGAAATAGTCCATACCCGCGGCCTTATCGTAGGGATCCAAGGGCATTGCCAAATCTTGCTGAGCCAGCAAGCGGTGCGCGAGCCTTCCAACATAGGAAACCTGCAACATGAAGCCGCTCGATAGCTGCCGTTGAAAGGACAGATCCAGGGTGTAGGAGTAGGGGGTCTTGATGTGATTGTCCAATCCCCAAGTGATGGCTTCGCTGCCAGGCGCCGGGTTGCTGGGAAACGGAGCCGGATAGTTGGCGGCTGGCGCAGGAACCAAGATTGGTGCGCCGCAGTTGTCGGTTGTTGGTAGGACGTTAAGATTGGTGATGCGCGGCGTACAGGCCACGCTTTCCGAAGCGGCGGCATTTGGAATGCTGGAAGACAGGCCGAAGGCGCCATTCTGGTCGAAGGTATCGAGCAGACCCTCGCCAATGCGGTCGTAAACAATGCCGAACCCGGCGCGGATACTGCTCTTGCCGGCACCGCCAAAAATGCTCTGCAGCAACCCGGAACTATAAGCGGGAGACCACGCAAGCGCTACACGCGGCCCCAAGTTCTTGAAGTCCCAACTGTAATATCCGGTCTTCCCGCCGTTGGCGGGCCCGGAAAAGTCAAAAGCAACTAGAGGGGCGTCAATCGAGGGAACGCCATTGTTCATCCCGACGCCACGACCGTTAAACCAGGTGTTCAAGCTTTCCGTGGGAGTGACTTCGAGACCCTTTGTTTCCCACGGCGGCGAAAACAGGGAGTAGCGCAAACCGAAAGTCAGGGTCAAACTCGGTTTGACCTTCCAGGTATCCTGCGCATACATTTCGTAACCATCTTCCGCGTAATGGCGAACCACCGGTGCGCCCTGGGCAAGGACGTCACCGTTGCGCGCATAGTTGTATTGCGCGTTGACTTCCACATCCATCCCAAACAATGCAGTGACGGCGTTGTCGTAGTTGGTGCCGAATCCGCTGAAATTTACCGCCGGATAGCCGTTGTTTGCGGGATTGAGTGGCGAACTGGTACGACCGGCGAGACCGGACGTGTCGAGCCATTGCGCATTGGTATATCCATTGCTGAAGGAACTGGTGGTGCTGGAAGTGGGGTTGCGAATACGGGAAATCTGAAACCCGAACTGAAGACTATGCTTTCCGTGAGTCCAGTTCAAATCGTCCCAAAAGCTGTTGATGGGCCGCTGGAATTCCTTGGAATAGTTCAGGGTTGAATTGAACGTCGGATCTATACCGCGGAAAGTACTCCAAGTTTGATCGGTATTACCAATGGTGCCAACGCTCTCGCGGATAAAGCCATATCGAAAGTTGTTAATGAGCGTGCTACTGATTACCGCGGAATAGCCGACGATTAGTCCTTTATTGTAATTCACCAAGTCGGTGGTTGGAGCCTGTCCCGGCAGAAAAGGGGCATTGGCCTGATTTTCATTAGCGAGAGCACCGGTCAAAGAAAGTCGCTGCTTGCCATCGCGAGTGAGATTGTAGTCCATCTTGGCGATGTACCAATTCTTTGTGCTCTTGGTCGGAGCGGCGAAACGATAGCCGGCGGTATTGAATCCATCGCCCTGGCTGAAGTCGTTGGGCAGGGGATAGGTGTTGAAATACTTCAGCACCGCAGGATCCGGTCCGACCGGGCCGGTGTAGCCGGGAATGGCGACGACGGGATCCATGGCCGTTAACTGCGAGGGGGAGAGCACATAGTTTCCCGGGCCCGCACTGTAATTTGCGCCGCTGAGACCCTGAACCGTGTTGCCGTTACAGGTCGCATTAGGATCGCAGACATATTGAACGACGCCATCGCGCAGAGCGGCAGTGGGCACAATTCGCAACACGCTCTGCTGTTCCACGTCGCGATAGGCCTCGTAGTTCATGAACAAAAACAGCCGGTCTTTTTTGATGGGACCGCCAACCGAAGCGCCAAAGATGTTGCGGTTCAGGAATTGCGGCACGTTAGGCGTACCGCTCTGCAATTGGGACTGTTTCAGGAAGTAATCGTTGGCACTGAAATAGGAGTTGCGATTGTATTCGTAGGCAGAGCCGTGAATGTTGTTGGTGCCGCTCTTGGTGACGAGGTTGACCTGTGCGCCGCCGGCACTGCCGGCATCGGCTTCGGCGTTGCTCGTGGTGACGCGAAACTCTTCGACAGAGTCCAAAGTTACCGGGAGGACGGACTGGAAGGCGTAGCCACCCTTGGGGTTGACAGGAATACCGTCCAGCGTCACGTTGCTTTGGTCGCTGCGTGCGCCGTTGACCGAACCGCTGCGAGTGTCTGTATCTTTCTCTCCCTGGGTGACGGCCGGATTATTCCCGGTGTAGACGACGCCAGCCTGTAGAGACAGCAAGTCTCCGACGTTCCGGCTTTCGAGAGGAAGTTGCTTCACCTGGTTCTCGCCAAATGCGTTGCCGAGGGACGCGTCCACGGTATTGATTGTCTCGGCCTGCGCATTCACTTCCACAGTCTCGGTGGTCGAGCCGACCTGCAGGACAACGTCCAGTGTTGCGGGATTGTTTACCAGTAACTGGATATTCTTCTGATCCTGACCGCGAAAGCCGGGAGCCTCGACGCGCAGGGTGTAGGTGCCAGGTTGCAGTGACAGAAATTCGTATTGACCGGTGCCGCCGGAGACACCGCTGCGCTGCACGCCGAGAGCGGGTTCGGTCAGCGTGAGGGTGGCGCCCACAACCGCCGAGCCGGATTTATCTAACACCGAACCGTGA
>JBAVNY010000333.1:0-3824 GCA_049691535.1 Candidatus Acidiferrum sp. | reverse complement strand
TCGTACAGCCAATCGTGGTGCAATCTTTGTACAGGTTGCCGTAAAAATTGCTGTGCGCTCCGCCGAAAAGTACCTCAGCAAACGGCTCAAAGTGTTGCGTGCGGTACTTTACGATCGGACCAACGTTGTAGGTAAACAGATTGCCTTGCGCATTCGCGGAGCAGTTAACTCCACCGGTGGGTGTGCAGTACGCCGGGGGGATCGTAAAGTTGTGCGTATAGCTGCCGTAGCCTTCAAACTCACCGACGATCCCGATGTATTTGCTGAAGTAAAACGCACCCGAACCTCCGCCTCCGTTCAAAGAGAACGTCGGGATGATATTGTTGTTTTGTGGATTGGCGTGGACATACGAATAATCGGCTGTAACTTCAATCTTAGAATAATCTTGCGCTAATACTGTCTTCCCAGTCAGCAAGACGATCCCAAGCAATACGGCGGCACTGAATTTCATCTGATTCTCCTAGGTTAGTTTGTTCCGCTCTCGCGGTTTCGTTAGTAAATGCGGGAGGACTCGGAAAGATCGGGGGTGAAGGTGGGTTCTCTTCCCGGGTCCTCTCATTCCTGTGCCGTCAAGATGCCCCAAACCACACTTCCTGAGAACCGTCAAAACAGACGGGGTCCACAGATTTCTGGCCACGGGTCCACCAAATTGGATAAACACTAAGGACGTTACGCCTTGCTCATCATGATTGATTCAAAACGGGTATGTCTGCTAGAGTACACAGCCAGTTACAGCTCTTTTGGCTGCAGATGACAGCAAGGTTTCTCGAGCATCTGCATCCTTCTCAGCTGCAACATGCTTCGCAGTCAAGGCCCCAGTCTGTAAAGGAATTCTGCCTCTCGCAAGTTCGACAATTTGCTTTTGCAGGCACGACAGGAACTTTCTGACTCACACCTCTGCGACCGCGTCTAGGAGAGGGAAAGTCGGTGGGCCCGTGTTAAAACTCAACCATCATTCAAACCCCAAATCACAGTTGATCCTTGCGTTCCTGGGAATCCTCGCGGCTCTCTTCGTTTTAACCTCTCCCAGTGCCGCCCAACCTCAGGAGCCCAAACGCGTACTGCTCCTCATGCAGGAAGACGTCAGTTGGCCGGCTTTCCGGCTCATGGAAGATAACATTCGTGCCGCGCTGCGTTCCGCCTCGCCTGGAAGCCTGCTGATTTTCAGCGAACATCTGAATCGAGTTCATTTCCCAGATCCCGTCTTTCAAGCCCAACAGTCCGCGTGGATCCAAAAAAAATATGTGAACACCAAATTCGATCTGGTAATCGGTGCCGGCGACGTTCCAACCGATCTTTTTCCAGGCGTGCCCTTGTTGTACTTGCGTACTGATCCCTCGCAAAAACCACCGACCCACTCCGGGTTCTCCAAAGACGCCGTAAATCTCTGGATTGCAGTCGATGCCCGCAAAACTCTCGAAGTCGCTCGCCGGCTGCAGCCAAAGGCCACTCAAGTCGTGGTCATTGGCAGCACCTCCACAACAGGAAGGAATTTGCTGACTCAAGTTCGCGACCAAATTACCCCGAATTCTGCCGGTCTCACACTCATTTACCTGGACCAATTAACGTTCGACGAAATTTGCAGAAAAGTCTCGAAACTGGGGCCAGAAAGCATCGTGTTATTTGTTAGCCTGTCCCGCGATGGCGGCGGTCGCTCTTTCATCTCGGCGGAAGTCATCCCCAAAATATCGGAACTATCCGGCGCTCCCGTCTACGGGGTTCTCGACACTCACGTAGGAGCGGGCGCTGTCGGAGGTTACGTAGTTCGTTTCGCCGAGATGGGAAAGCGTGCCGGCGAACTGGGACTACAAATGCTCGCAGGCCAACATCTTGCCGATGAAAGAGTACGTAGCGATTACTTATTTGACTGGCGTCAGCTTCGCCGCTGGAACATTTCAGAATCAGCACTCCCGGCCGGCAGCCTCATTTTCTATCGACGACCAAGTCTTTGGGAATCTTACCGGTATTACATCCTGGGCAGTATCTTCCTGACCGTCCTCGAAACCTTGCTCATTTTCGGTTTGTTGTGGCAAAGGGCCAATCGCCGCAGGTTTGAACACTCCCTTCTTCAGCGTGTGGCTTTCGAGAATATGCTTTCCGATCTCTCCGCGACCTTCATTAATCTGCCTGTCGATCAAATTGGCGCGACCATGGGCAAAAGCCTCGGCAGAATCGCCGAATTTCTTAATTTCGATCGCATCACGCTCTACGACTGCTCGACAGAAAACAAAGATGTGCGCAAGACATTTTCCTGGCACCGCGAGGGAGTCGAGGATCTACCAGCGATCATCGAGGCGCGCCGACTTCCCTCGTGGAACGCGCGCCTGCTGCGCGGAGAAGCTTCGTTTGTCTCAGACGCGGAAGCGCTAACGAATGAAGCTTCTCTGGAGAAACAGTATTTAACCGCCTTGCCCGCTCTCTCGGTGGCGACCCTACCCTTAAAAGCGGGTGAGGAGTTGTTCGGCGGTATTTCGTTTATAAGCACCAAACGCCACGTAGAGTGGTCCGACGATCTAGTGGAACAACTTAAGCTAATCGCCGAGATTTTTTCGAATGCCGTCGCCCGTGAGCGGGCCCAGATCGCCCAGGTCCGCCATGCAGCCATCGTGGAATCATCCGATGATGCAATCGTCTCCAAAAGTTTGGACGGCATCATCATGACCTGGAACGCCGCCGCACAACGCCTGTTTGGATTTACTCAGGCCGCAGCAATCGGCAAGCCTATCGCGATGTTAGTGCCACCCGAACTTCAGTATGAAGAGGAAATGTTCTTGGAACGATTGCAGGCTGGCGAACGCGTGGAACATTACGAAACCGTCCGCGTTTCCAAGGAAGGAAACCGAATTCAGGTATCGCTGACGCTATCCGCAATAAGAGACTCCGCGGGCAAAATTGTTGGTTATTCCAAAATCGCACGCGACATCACTGATCAGAAGCGCGCCGAACACGTTTTGCGTGAGAGCGAGGATCGATTCCGTCTGGTTGCAGACACGGCACCAGTCTTGATCTGGATGTCCAATACGGAAAAGCTCTGCATTTTTTTCAATCAACGTTGGCTGGACTTTACCGGCCGATCCTTCATGGACGAATATGGCAAGGGATGGGCAACCGGTGTTCATCCTGACGACATACAGCGGTGCCTGGAAACCTACGAGACTTCCTTTGACGCTCGCATTGAGTTCGAAATGGAATACCGTCTCCGCCGCTTCGATGGCGAGTATCGCTGGCTCGTCGACTACGGTGTGCCCCGGTTCGAGTCCGATGGCACCTTCCGTGGCTACATTGGTTCTTGTCTGGACATCACCGAGCGAAAATCTTCCGCGGAATCGCTTCACGCACTCACCGGACGGCTCATTGATGCTCAGGAAGAAGAGCGCTCCCGCATTGCCAGGGAACTCCACGATGATTTCAGTCAGCGCTTGGCTCTTCAATGCATCGAACTAACTCAGATCAGCAATAACTTCCCGGATTCTTCCAGACGTAGCAAGCTTCTCGAGATCGTGAAGCGAAGCCGGGAAATGGCTTCCGATATTCGTTCTCTCTCTCATCAACTGCATTCCAGCAAGCTGGACTACGTTGGCCTGGTACCCACGGTCCGTGGCCTCTGCGAAGAGATTCAAGAAACCTATGGCGTTGAAATACGTTTTTCCGAGCGCGGGATTTCGTGCAGCCCCTCTAAAGATGTGGCACTTTGTCTATTTCGCATCAGCCAGGAAGCGCTCTCCAATATTGTCAAGCACAGTGATGCCAAGTGCGCTCAGGTCCATCTGAATGCCAACGCAAACACCGTTACGCTTCAGGTCACTGACGAAGGCAAAGGGTTT
>JBAVNY010000332.1:0-1832 GCA_049691535.1 Candidatus Acidiferrum sp. | reverse complement strand
TGCCTGGATGGAATTTGGAGTGAGATTTTTTGAATTTGTTGGGCTTGGCGTTGCGAGGCTTTGAGAAGTTGTTGGGGCGGCCTCCTGAGGGTTTGGAGAATTTAGAGGGGCGCGATTTCGAAAATCTATGGAAGCGCTTGGGGGTAGCGCCGGAAGGCTTAGAGGAAGCAGGAGGCTGCGGGCGGAGCCAGGGGGCCATGTGGACGGGGCGTGCTTCTTCGACGACGTCGTCGTCCTCGAAGGGGCGATTGTCGTGAGGCTTAGAGAATTTGTTGAAAGTGGCGCCGGGCTGGCGGCGATTGTCACGTGAAAATTTGTTAAAGGAAGATTTGTTGGGTGAATCGTTGCGCGAGAATTCATTCTTGGCGAATTTGTCGTTGGAGAATTTGTTGCGAGCAGAATGTTTTTGCGGAGGTGTGGTGTGGGTGCGCGTCGGCTTAGCGAAGGGCTTGCTGGGTTTTGTGTAAGGCTTGGCGGACTTTGTGAATTGCAAATTGACAGGCTTCCGGTCGAGTAGCAGTTCTTCGGCGACTTTTTTCTCGATCAGACGATAGTGGCCGCGCGGGATGCCTTCGAGAGAAAGCGGGCCAAGGGCGACGCGTTTTACCTTTTCGATGGGGTGATTTTCTTTTAGCAGGGCGTAGCGAAGATCGTCCAGCTTCCCGCCGGACATACGAACCTCATACCAGAAATTTTGCGCGTGACCACGAGCGGAGTCCGGTTGACGGAGGGTCTGCATGCGGATGCGGGTGTCGCTGCTGAGGCGCTCCAAGTCGGGCAGCGTGAGCATACCTTTTACCTTTACGTGATAGATCTGCTCGAGGCTGTTCCATTTTTTCTGGATCGCGGCGGCCAAATCGCCATCGTTGGTCATGAAGACTAGGCCGGCGGCGGCGTATTCGAGATTGCCTACGGGATAGACGCGCTCGGGAAATCCGCGTAGGAGGTTGCGAAGATTTTTGCGCCCCTCCGGATCGGCGAGCGTCGACACAATTTCGGGAGGTTTGTTGAGAAGGAGATAAACGTGACGCCGCTCTTCAGCATCGAGGGTGCGGCCCGCGGCTTCAATTTTGTATTTGGCGGGATCGGCTTTACTGCCCAGTTCGGTGACGACTTTGCCGTTGACGAGGACTTGACCGGAGGAAATGAGCTGTTCGGCATGGCGGCGCGAGGCGATCCCGGCGCGGGAAATAATTTTTTGCAGGCGTTCAAGCATGTTGGTAAGGATAGCAGGAAAGTCGGGAAGGAGTCGTAGCGAGGAAGGAGGCTGTGGGCGTGCGGTGGGAGGCGGTTCCGTCGAGCCGAGGACTGGAGTTGATGGTGCCACGATCCCTCCACTGCGGTCGGGATGACAGAAGTCCGGATTGGCGACGTTGATGACGGCCCAAGAGCACAGTCAGGAATGGCTGTTGCACAGAGCGCGCGAATCAGTCGCCGGCGGCTTTGGCTCCGGCTTTAGGGCCTTGGCCGTCGGCGTCGGGACTTGGTGGATCTTCGTCTAACTGGCCGCTGGGCATGCCCTCGCCGGTGGCGCTCACTTCTTCTTCTCGGAGTTCTTCTGCTTCGGTTAATTTTTCTTCAAGGTGGGCGAGGATATGCATTGGTTCGGAATTCGACGGGACTTCCTGCGCAGCGGACGTCGTTTCATTCTCCTCGGGCGGCGTGGCAGAGAAATTCTGGTCTGAGGAAGATTCTGGGATGACGGTCATGGAATCCGCGGACAAACTAGCTTCGGAGGTTTCTACCACGCCTTCATCGGAGCCAAGGGCCTCGCGCGCCAAGGCTTCGAACTCTTTGAGACTCGGGAGCTCGTCGAGATCGCTCAGGCCAAA
>JBAVNY010000331.1:0-2853 GCA_049691535.1 Candidatus Acidiferrum sp. | reverse complement strand
GTCTTTTATTTTCAATAATGTGGATATGCAAGAATTATCTTGCACTTGGTATTTGCCCTGCTTTCGCTGTGGGAATAGACTGGGCTGCAAAACTGACGTGCGCGCACTTCTCTATCTCCGACTTGTTTATTTGACTGCGGGAACGCTGCTGGCGTTTTTCTGGATGGTAGTGATTCTGGGCCACCGGCGGCAGAGAAACCTGGAGCGAGTGTTCTTTTTTTTGTGTCTGGGGCTGGTGAGTTTTTTCGGGTGCCGGTTGCTGGCGCTGAACGCACACCTTTATTACGGAACTCCACCGAGTGGGTTGCTGTCGTTTGCGTGGGCGTGTGTGTGCGTGGGCTTGTGGTTCGTGCCTTGGTTGTTGGTGCACCTGCATGTGGAATATGCCGAGTTGCGAGGGCTGCTGCCAAGCGCGAACGAAAAGTGGATGTGGTTGGCGGCGGCGTATCTGCCGGCGGTGGCTTTGAGTCCGCAGTTGGTGACGGCGCTGCGCGAGGGGACGGGCAGAGACTTTGACGCGCCGTCACATGTGCTGGGAACCGGCTTTCAAGTGTGGCTGGTGATTTCGATCGGGGTGGCGGCGTATTGGCAGAGGAAATTTGGGCAACTGCCTGGAGAGGGCGAGGAGGAGAAGTCGCTTTTTCGGGGGCTGCGCTGGGACTTCGTGGCGCTGGCGGTGTTTCTGGCGGTTTTTATGTATATGCAGCACCGAGTCGGAAGCGGGACGGTGTCTGGATTCGAAGGGCTGCTGGCGATTCTGGTGTTCGCGCCGTTTGTGACAATGATTCGAGAAGTGCAGCGGTTTAATTTTTTGGACATTGGACGGCAGCGGAATCTGATCTATGCGGTGTTCTTGACGTTTGTTGCGCTTTTGTATTTGAGTTTGGTGCGGCGGGCGAGTTTGTGGCTGGACCCGTATCTGCCTCCGGAGGCGACTGCGGCGTTGCTGTTGTTTCTGCCGGTGATTTTCCTGGAGCCGCTGCAGAGGATGATGCGGAGATTGTTGCGGCAAACGGCTCAGACGGAACTGGATCGCGCGCAGAAGTTGATGGGGCCGATCAACGACGTGGCGCGACTGGGCGATCAGGGCAAGCTGCGAACTTATTGCGAGGAGTGGATCGCGGAACAACTGCAATTGGCGGAAGTGACGCTGGAACTGGGCGATTATCAAAATAATCCGGCGTGGCGCACTGCGGCGTTAAGGCAGGTCGGGGGTATCACGGAAGTTTTTGAGGTTTGCCGGGGCCTGAAGCATGTGGGGCGTTTACGCGTGCGTCCCCATGGGGCGATGATTTCTGGCGAAACGTACGCGGGATTGGAACTGGTGTCGGAACAGCTACCCGCCGCGTTTGATCTTTGCCGGTTGATCGAAGAAAAGCTGCAACTGGAGCGGGAACTGGCGGAACGGGAGAGGCTGGCGCTGGTGGGGCAGATGGCGGCCAGCATCTCGCACAATCTGAAGAATCCGCTGGGCTCGATCAAGACGATTTTGCAGGTGCAGATGGAGAGCGCGGAGCTTCCGGTGGCGATGCGTCAGGAAACGCAGATGGTTTTGGGCGAGATCGCGCGGCTATCTGCGAAGCTGAATCAACTGCTGCAATTCAGCCGTCCGGGAATACGGAGTAAAAGCGGTAGCAGCGTGTGCGACGTTGGGGAAGTGGCGGAGCAGGTGGTGAGCGTGTTTCGGCATGAGGCAGAAGAAAAGGGAGTGGCGCTGGAACTGGAGGGCGCGCGGACGAACTGCGTGGTGGCTGCAAGTGCCGAAGCGATGAACGATATTTTGTCGAATGTAGTGTTGAATGCGATTGAGGCGGTGGACCGCGGCGGGCATGTGCGGGTGATGCTGCAAAGTGAAGACGGAATCTGCCATCTGGATGTGGCGGACGATGGGCCGGGGATTCCGGAAGCGGTGCGTAGCAAGATTCACCAGCCATTTTTTACTACCAAGCCGCGGGGAACGGGGCTGGGGTTGGCGATTGTGCAGAGGCGACTGGAAGAGGTGGGCGGCACGCTTGAAACGAAGAGTCCGGTAAGCGAAGCGAGAGGTTCGCTATTCCGCATCACTATCCCAGCGAAGGGAATTCCTTCATGAAGACGATATTGGTTGTGGATGACGAGCCGGCGGCGCGGTATGCGTTGAAGAGGGCGCTGGAGAGCCGGTATCGGATCTTGGAGGCGGATTCGGCGGCGGCGGCGCGTGCGATGCTGGCTTCGGAAACTCCAGAGTTGCTGCTGCTGGACGTGGTGCTGCCTGGCGAGGATGGGATTTCGTTTTTACGGTGGCTACGGGAACAGGGCAATGATTTGCCGGTGCTGATGGTGTCGGCACTGGACACGGCGAGAATGGCGGTGGAGGCGCTGCAACTGGGCGCGGCGGACTATCTGGTGAAAGGGTTTGAGTTGGAGGAATTGCGGCAACGGGTGGAGAACTTGCTGCGCGTGAAAGGACTGGAGCGGGAGAATGAATCGCTGCGGCGGCGGCTGGCGACGGAAGGGCAATTTGGGCAGATGATCGGACGTTCGGCGGCGATGCGACGGGCGTTTGAAATGGCGGACCGAGTGGCCCCGACGGATTCGACGGTGTTGATTATGGGAGAGAGCGGAACGGGGAAGGATTTGCTGGCACAGGAAATTCACGCGCGATCGCCGCGGAATGGGCGAGCGTATGTGGCGGTGAATTGCGCGGCGCTGCCAGAGACGCTGATTGAGTCGGAGCTGTTCGGATATGAGCGGGGTGCGTTCACGGGCGCGGCGCAGCAGAAGAAGGGGCGGTTTGAGCAGGCGTAGGGCGGGACGTTATTTCTGGATGAGATTGGGGACATGAATCCGGTGACGCAATCAAAAGTGTTGCGG
>JBAVNY010000330.1:0-6016 GCA_049691535.1 Candidatus Acidiferrum sp. | reverse complement strand
GGCCGAACTTATCCGCGAAATCCTCACCCAGGAGCAAGATCACCTGATCGCGCTCGCCACCGCTCTAGGCATCGATGCTCCCAAGATCGATTCAGCGCAGCCCAGCAGCGAGTCGTCAGAACCTTCGCAGCAGAAAGCGTCAAAACAAACTTCTGCTGGCAGGTAGTTCGCCGGCAGGCTCTGTGGCATGTAACGCGTCCCGGATGGACCCGCACCGTCCGTCCGGGGCGACGCTCCAGCCTCACCTCAAGTTACACACTTTCTTACATTTAGTAGCATCGAAGAGCCTCGAACAGACCTTTTTGCTCCCATACCCTTGTGGTATCTTCAAAGACGCCCATAAATTTCGCTCCTGCCCAAGGCCGCATAACAAGGGCGACACTCTGTGCACACTGACCTTACACAAGGCGCGCCTCCCAGGAAATCTTTAGGTCACACCGTACGCCTGGCCTCTCTTATCGTTGGCGTAGTGCTGGTTACTGCCGCTGGCGGCGTAGCCTACCTCACCGAATCCCGTGTCGGCGCCTATCGCAACTGGGTCCTTCACACCTACGGCGTCAAAGAGCAGATTCAAACCGTGCGCGCCACTCTCAACGAACTTCGCTCCAGCTGTTTGCTTTATTGGATGAATCGCGACCCCAAAGAAAAAAATCATTTCGACGACCAAAACGCCCAACTCGATCGCACTTCCACTGCGCTCATGCAAATGACCGCCGACAATCCTGACCAACAGGAACGCTTGGCTAAACTCATGCCCATAGTCGCGCAACAGGTCGACCGTCTGAAGCAGATCACCCAGGCTCCTGCTCGTCTTCCATCCGAATCCCAGGAGATGGCAGAAACTCTCGGAGATGTCTCCGCTTCCAAGATTCAAATCGCCATATTGCTGAATAGTCTGGAAACCGCGGAAGATCGGCTACTTGCCGAACGCCTGAATCGCTGGAACGTGCTCTATGAACGTAATCTCATTACTCTGATAATCCTCTTCACTGCTTCCATTCTTCTTTTGGTTTTCAATTTCCGCATGCTGCTCAATGAACTGGCCACTCGCCGTGAACGCGAAGAGCTTGATCGTCAGAACCTTGGCTCCTACCGCGCCCTCAGCGCACGCATTCTCGAACTGCAAGACATTGAGCGCCGCCGCATTGCCCGCGAACTTCACGACAGTGTCGGCCAGTTTCTTACCGGCATGAAGCTCAACCTCGGCCAGCTGCGCCGCCGCGGCGCTTCCGAATCCCTCGAAAATCCCGCGCTGCTCAACGACACTTTGGATCTTGCCGATCGCGCCATCACCGAAGTCCGCACCATCTCCCATTTGCTTCATCCGCCATTGCTCGACGAGCTTGGCTTCGAATCTGCCGCACGTTGGTACGTCGAAGGTTTTGCTAAACGCAGCGGCATGCACGTAGTCATCGAAATTGCCGAAATTGTTGAACGCCTGCCAAAAGAAATTGAACTCGCGCTCTTCCGCGTTCTCCAGGAAGCGCTTACTAACGTGCACCGCCATGCTCACGCCGAAAACGTTATCGTCGACCTCAAACGCAGCGACAAGGATGTCACTTTGACGATACAGGACGACGGCCGCGGCATTCCGGCCGATACCCTTCAGGCTTTCAATGATGGGTTGGCAGGCGGCATCGGTCTGGCGGGTATGCGCGAGAGGCTTGCGGAACTCAGCGGTACCTTGGAAGTTCAATCTGAAAAATCAGGGACGATGGTGCGCGCCACCCTGCCCACCGTCCTCTGTCATTCCGGCGATACCTCATCGATCAGCGTCTTCAACGTTGGCGATTAACAAGCTTAACTGCTGCGATCCGTTGCCAGGATCACAATCCCCGCGATTACCGCTATCACTCCAATCACTGGCGGCAGCGGCACCGTGTGATGCTCCGACTTCGTCGCTTGAATTGGCCCGATATCCACCACCTTCTTCTGCGTGGTGTACGTGAAGCCCTGATAGGCCAGCGCCAGCACTCCCAACGCCAGCAGCACCAATCCCAATACGCGCTTTCCAGTCATTTGCTTTCCTCCGTCGGAACTTTCGTTGTGTTCCGGCTAAGCACAACGATCTTTAACACAACACTCGCCGCAGGATTGCCCTGTCATCCCGACCGGAGCACGCTTCGTGCGGAGTGGAGGGATCGTGGCAACCCGCCAACATCAGCAACACACTTCTTATCTCCGCTGCTGGCGACGTTTTGTGGTTCCACTTGTAATTCCTTAGCCATAGTTCCTCCATACGCAACTGACCCGAAACTTCCTAGGGAGAATCCTGTAATGAAGCGTTCCGCCTCTCTTCGCTGCGGTGTTCTTCCTACGGCCCTCCTCGATTTAACGGATAGGCTTCTCACCGGCCCAATGTTTTTATTAGTCCCAGCATTTACGGCATCACCGCAAATTCGTCCTGACTGCGGGGCCGCTTTTGATGCCGAGCATCACTACCCAAGGAGGCTTCAATGAATTGGGATCAAGTAGAAGGCAAATGGAAGCAGTTTGCTGGCACCGTGAAAGAAAAGTGGGGCAAATTGACTGACGACGACATTACCGTCATCAAGGGCAATCGCGATCAGTTGGTTGGCCGTATACAAGAGCGTTACGGCATTGCCAAAGACGAAGCAGAACGGCAAGTGAACGAATTCTCCCACGGCCTTCGCTCTGACACCGCCGACACCACCACCCGCGCCGATAAAGCCTACAAAGCTGGCAAGCCCTGATCAGCCGAGCGATTTAATTTAGCAATTTGAAGCGGTAAAGGTTCACTGTCCCAGAATCCTAGTTACCGGAGCCAGGCGCGCACTTTACTAGCGCAGTCTGGCTCCCTTTTTGTTGCGCTTCTTGTTCAATCATCAACGCAAAAGGCGGTTCACGCACATGGCCAGCACCACCAGCACGAAGAAACTAAAAAAAGACACTGAGTTGGAGAGCCTCCGCGATCTGCTGATCACCAAACGCGATGAACTCGCGAGCCGTATCGAGCAGCGTCGTCAGGAAATTGTTGTCGATCAGGAACCCGACGACGAAGTTGGGCTCGCCATGCGCAACTCCTCCGCCGGTATGGCCATCGCCAATATCGAGCGCGAAGTTCGCCTGCTCTCCGAAATCGAACTGGCTCTCCGTCTCATGGATAAGGGCGAGTATGGCATCTGCACCGTGTGTGAAGAACCAATTCCCAATTTGCGGCTGCGGGCCATTCCCTGGACTCGCCGTTGCATCACTTGCGCCGGCGGCGGCGTAGCCCGCGCCGCGCGCGACGAAACCCCAGTACGCGCTGCGTAGAAAATCTTCAGGCGCATCTTAAAATCATTTTTTTCGCGATATTCCGCCGACGCACCGCCTTTGTAGGGCTTTAGCCCGGCGCCCGCCCTAAATTTCAACTTTGCACCTTATATCTTCCTCGTTCACCTCTTTCTATCAACAATTCTATGTAGCCCTCGGTCCCGCCCTTGCGTCTAATTTGTGTGCGGCAACAACCGGAGGCTTTGATGGATGCGACGTTTGACGTCTTTCGTAAACTGCCCGATGGTCAGCCACTCTGGATTCAAGCCGTCGATGGTTTGCATGAAGCGAAATTGCTCTCCCTCCAACTCGCAGCAACTTTCCCCGGCGAATACTTCATCTACAATCCCCGCGACGGCTCAATCATCTCCGCCCCAGACTTGTTATCTTCTTCTGCTGCACACACTTCGTCGTGAATGCATGTACGCACGCAGCAAAACCCTCCGCATAATTCCTGTGTCATCCCGCTTGCCCTGAGAGTACGCGAAGGGACCGGAGCACGCTTCGTGCGCAGTTGAGGGATAGTGGCAACCTCACAAATCGAGCGAAATGTAATCTTCGCGTTTTCCGAACGCATCGCAGTAAATGCTGAATGTCACGCTTAGCAAAATACTCGGCGGAATTGCCCTGTCATCCGACCGGAGCACGCTTCCTGCGCAGTGGAGGGATCGCGGCAACCCTTGTAAACCGTTACGCAAATTTAATTCGGCTACTCCTGTCCAATTCTCACCCGCCCGCATGGGAACCTTCCCACCCCTTCCAGGGAATTCCAAACGAGCGAGCTCCACGCCACCGCGCGCCTCCATAACTGGCTGACACCCGCTCGGCAGTCGCAACGTCTAAATTACAAGCTCTTCCGGGTACCAGGTAAAGGGACGGTGTACGATGGGGAAATTCAGACGCAGTCTACTGCTTTTCAGCTTCCTTCCGCTTTTTGCAGTTGCCACGCTTCGCGCGCAAGATCCGGCCGCTCCTCCAACTCCTCCGCAAGATCGCCCGGGCCAAGGCCGTGGTGGCCCAGACGGCGGCCCGCGTCCGCTCGTCGGAAAAATTTCTGCCATTCACAATGGCTCGTTGGAAATCACTGGCCCCGACGGTCAAACCGTAATCGTAAAGACCACCGATCAGACCCAATATCGCAAAGACCGCGAGCAAGCCGCCGCTACGGATTTTAAAGTCGGCGATACGGTGATGGTGCGCGGTGATGAAAACGCCGATCACACCGTCACCGCCAAAGTGATTGGCGCACGCTCCGGCGGTCCTGGTGGCCCCGGCGCTATGGGCGGCGGTGCTCGTGGTGGCCCAGGCGGTGGCCCGATCGGCACCCTTGGCAAAGACTATGTTGTTGGCGAAGTGAAAACGATCGACCCGCCACACATCACCATCCTTCGCACCGACAATGTCGTCCAATCCATTGAATTAAACGAAAACACTTCGCTGCGCAAAGGCCGCGACAGCATCACCATGGCCGATATCCAAGTTGGCGATCACTTGATGGCTCGCGGTGCCCTCGAGAACAATGTTTTCGTTCCCAAGGGCGTTAACGTCGTCAATCCTGAGCAGTGGAAGCGCATGCAGGAAATGCGTAACGCCAATGGTGGCCCCCCCGCTCCTCCTGCGCCTCCGGCCACGCCCCCTCCTGCCGCTGCTCCTCCTTTCAAACCAACGGAGCCGCCCAATTGAATTGGTTTTTACGAGGGATCCTCGTCGCGATTTGCATCGTTCTGATTTTCGCGGTCATGATCGTTTGTTTAGCTACAGCGCAAGACGCTGTTCCCCAGCCGCAGCAGCAGTTTCAAATCAGCGGTACCGTGAAGAGCGGCAAAACAGTTCTCCCCGGCGTCACCGTCACTGCCACAAATACCCTGACCGGGAAAAAACTAATAGCGGCGACTGGCTTGGATGGTTCGTTCCAACTCAAAGGCCTGCCGCGCGGCCGCTACGTCGTCAAAATCGAATTCATGGGTTTCGCGATACAAACCCACGAGGTCGTCCTCAATCCTGATAATCCCTCCGGCAAAGTAGACGCCGAACTTTTGCTCGCTTCGCGCCAGCAGGAAGAAACGGCTCGTGCCAACGCCTCCGCCGCCAGTCGCGGCTTCCAGAATCTTTCCGTCGAGGGTGCGTTGGCTGGACTTTCTGGCGATACTTCCTCAAACGGGGGCAACGGCGGCGGGAATGCCTCGAGCATCAGCGCCAGCGATCTTTCCTCGTTGCCAATGAATGGTGCCGGCGCGGATGTCGCCACCGAATCCCTTAGCATTTCCGGCACGCAGGGGCGCTCTCAGGAATTTGGCGTTGGCAACGAAGACGAGTTGCAGCAGCGCATTCAGGAATTTCGCCAGCGCGAGCAACAAATCAACGGCCTCGGCGGTTTAGGTGGCGGCCAAGCAGGCCAAGGCGGCCCGGGTGGGCCGGGAGGTCCCGGAGGCGGAGGTCAGGGCGGTTTTGGCGGCCCGGGAGGTGGAATGATGATCGGACGCATGGGTCGCGGCGGTTTCAATCTCAATCAGCCCCACGGTTTTCTCTATGCGCAAGACGATACCGCCGGCCTCGACGCTCGCCCCTACTCGCTCTCCGGTATTCAATCGCCCAAAGCCAGCTATAACACTCTGCGCTTCGGCTCCATGGTCGGTGGTCCACTGAAAATTCCCAAACTCTTCGATTGGAGCAAAACCACGTTTTTCACTGTAGGCTGGAATGGCTCGCGCGGCAGCACTCCCTTCGATCAATTCAGCAC
>JBAVNY010000329.1:0-2316 GCA_049691535.1 Candidatus Acidiferrum sp. | reverse complement strand
GGCACCCAAAACAGGTAGAACCACCAGATCGGATCGGTCATGAACTTCCCCATCATGAACGTCCAGGTCTGCCGGTAAGAAAGCAGGCGAATCCATTTTATTTTCCCAGGCTGCTCCGCGGGATCGCTGCGAATGTAATCCAGCTCCGCTTTCGAAAGACGCGGATGCTCCTCCGGTTTGCGATAAAGCCACAGCCAGAACAATAACCATACGAACCCGAGCGCCCCGGTCAATATGAATGCCCACCGCCAACCCCAATGCACGGTAATCCACGGCACAACGAACGGCGTCACGATGGCGCCTACATTGGTGCCTGCATTGAAAATGCCGGTGGCCAGTGCGCGTTCTTTCTTCGGGAACCATTCGGCCACGGTCTTGATGCTGGCGGGGAAAATGCCCGCTTCGCCGAAACCCAGCGATGCGCGTGCGATCGCAAAGCCCGCAAGCGAGCCGGCAAAGGCATGCGCCATCGATGCCAGACTCCAGAAGACCATCGCCAGTGCATAGCCCAGGCGAGTGCCCAGGCGATCGATCAATCGTCCCACCACCACCATGCCGACCGCGTACGCCCCCTGAAAGGCGAAAACCAGGTTGCTGTAGTCGATCTCGTTCCAGCCAAAGTCGTGCTGCAGCGTGGTTTTCAGAACTCCCAGGACCTGCCGATCCATATAATTTTTTGTGGTCCCGAACAGAAGAAGGGCGCAGATGACCCAGCGAAAATGACCGACACGAAGGGAAATGCCCGGTTTGGTCGGGCTGACGGCCGACACGGAATCCGCAGTCGGTGCTGCGATGCCGGATTCGTCGGGAGATTGCCGGTAATCCATGGTGGTCCGCGAAGCTTTAACTTTGCGGCGGCAATCTTACCTCACTATGGCGTGACGGCGGCGCGGTTGGGGGGAGAATACGGGGCGCGCTCGTTGGGCGTGCCGCCCAAAGGTGCCCGCTTCGGAAAGCGGCCGCTACAGGTACCCGGACATGAGCGCAAACGGAAACACGCGTAATTCTAGTTGTGGGCGTTACGATGCCAGGCGAGGGCCGTTTCCATTTTGTCGCGGGCTTGGGACAGGGCTGCTTCAAAACCAGGCGACCGTAGGGTATCTACCGCCGCTTGCAGCGGCTCTTGCGCGGCTTCCGTCTCTTCGCCGGCAAGAGCCAAGCGAACCGCTTCGAATTCCGCCGCATGGACCCTTTGGGCCGCGGCCTCGACGATCGCTCGCAATTCGAGGAGTGCGCCATGCGCCTCGCGGGTGGCAAGTGCGCCCTTATGAGTTGCTCGTTTCATGATCTTCTCCTTACCTCGGAGAGTGGAGTCTACACCAAAGTAAGCCCTGGGGTTGTTGTCAGAGGAGTCCGCAGGGACCGAGTCCCAGAGACCAAGAAGATGCAAGAACCTATGTCGCGGTTATGCTGCAATCTTGGAGTGCTCTCAAAAAAGTGGGCAAGCCTGTAAGTCGGAAACTCCTAGCTTATTTTTGTTTTCAATAAGTTGCGTAGATTCGACAAACGCGATTCGTCGGTGAAGTCAGTCTTGACAGCAAAAACGGGTTTCCTGTCACAGTGAAGGCGCAGTTTTTTATCTATTCCCAGTTCCGAAAATCAGTCAAGAGGCTTCCCGGTGCCAGCGCTCTTCTTCGTTATCTGAAAGAGATTGGTATATTCTAGGCGATCGCTGCGAGCGGGCAATCCGCGGAGGACGATCTACTGGCACTTGAGATTGCCGCGAGGCGCCTATCATCAAAAGAGGTCAAAAGAACCATGCGAACCCGTCCCTGATACTTTTTCGGACGCGGCCGCTGCACTCGCTACTTTTATTGAGAATACTAAGATGGATGGGAATCATCATAGATTGAGACAATGGACGCACCCAAGGAACTAAACGAGATCGTTCTTCCGCAGACTGTGGTTGGCCCGCTCACCCGCGCGGCAATTTTTCTGGTCGTTTCTATTCGCCCGGAGCAGGGCAACTACGCCGCGGTGCGATCATTCTGCGCGGACCTCTCCGGGCTCGTGCGCGCTGTTGAGTTTCGAGACGTGGAAGCTGGTCTCACCTGTGTCATTGGATTCGGCTCACACGCTTGGGACAAACTCTTTGGCTCACCTCGCCCCGCCGAGCTTCATCCGTTTCGAGAGATTCACTCCGGCGGCCGCCATGCCGTCTCCACTCCTGGCGACATCCTCTTTCACATTCGAGCCAAACGCGCCGACCTCTGTTTTGAATTGGCCACACAAATCATGGACAACATTGGCGATGCAGTTTCGGTTGCCGACGAGGTTCATGGCTTCCGCTATTTCGATGATCGCGATGTCATCGGG
>JBAVNY010000328.1:0-3730 GCA_049691535.1 Candidatus Acidiferrum sp. | reverse complement strand
GCCGATGACCATCCTATCGTCCGTGAAGGTGTTGCTGCGCTCGTGGGTGGTCAGCCGGACATGCAGATCGTTGGCCAAGCTTCGAATGGACGCGAAGCGATCCAGCAGTTCCGGGCACAGCATCCGGACATTACGCTGATGGACATCCAGATGCCATTAATGAGCGGGCTGGACGCGTTGATTGCGATTCGCAACGAAGCTCCGGAAGCGCGAATCATCATGCTGACTACCTATGCCGGGGATGCCCAGGTGCTTCGGGCAATCAAAGCTGGGGCTCGGGGGTATTTGCTGAAAAGTTCGTTGCATGAGGAACTGCTGACAACCATCCGAGCCGTCCATGCGGGAAGAAAGGCGATTTCCGCCGATGCCTCTTTCGAACTTGCCGAGCACGCTACTGACGATGTCCTCACCCCGGCGGAAGTTCGTGTGCTGCGGCTGATTGCGCAAGGGGACGCCAATAAAGAAATTGCCGAGCAGCTATCTCTAAGCGAAGAAACAGTGAAAGGGCAAGTTCGAAACATCCTGTCTAAACTGGGCGCGAAAGACCGTACCCACGCCGCCATGATCGGACTGAAACGCGGCATCATCGAGGGGTAATCCGCTCGAAAGAGTCCCTCGTTCGCGCCTTTAGGGGCTTTCCGTTCGCATCAGCAATCTCGTAATCTCGACCTTGTTATGCGTCGACTATTCTCCACATTCGCTCACGGCTGGCCCGGAGCCGGCCTTCTACTCATGCGCCTGGTACTTGGGATTGCATTGATTGCTCGTAGTGCAACGAGACTGTGGGGCGACCCTCCGATGCTGCTAACCGTACTGTCCGTGCTCCTGATCGGTGCAGGGCTACTTTTAGTGGCGGGTTTATGGACGCCCATCGCGGGACCGCTGGTGGCCGCTATCGAAGTGTGGAAAATCTTCCTGCTACCTCAAAATGTCTGGGTCTACATCCTATTGGGAACACTTGGTGCC
The DNA here is from genome assembly GCA_049691535.1 of Candidatus Acidiferrum sp. Taxonomy (GTDB): domain Bacteria; phylum Acidobacteriota; class Terriglobia; order Acidiferrales; family UBA7541; genus Acidiferrum. The sequence goes on along the minus strand of JBAVNY010000328.1, from coordinate 2,764 downwards.
GCGCTGGCCATGCTCGGACCTGGCGGATGGTCGGTGGATGCGCGCTTGTTTGGATGGAAGCGCGTCGAGCTTCCGGGCCGAAATATCTAGCCCTACCCTCCTCGGAGTAGTCACCTCCAGCCCTCTTTTGAGGCCATTCCTGTCACAAAAAGGGGATCCGATCTCCCTTCTATAGTGCCCACCGCAAACCGATGTAGTGTTCCTGAACTACCGTTGTGGGGTTGTTCGCGGGCGAGACTGCGAGCACACTCCCGTGCATAGATCGGGGCAGTCCAGCAAAAAACGACAGAAGTTCATCAGGCAGCTGGCCGGGTTCGCTGAGGAGAGGTTGTTATGGATTACGGCAGGATGAAGGCGTTGATGGAAGCGAGCCGCGAGGGGTCAGCCGTGCAGCGCAAGCCGGAAGTCAAAGAGTTTCCCAAGCCGGATTCTAGACCGGGTTGGAAATACTTGGATTACGTAGCAAAAGAACGAATCGCAGCCTAAGAGAGGTAACAGTCATGAGCATGCCAACGAAATTTCAGTGGTATCGGATTTTACGCCAACACTACCAATTCACGGTGTTCCAGGCGGTGCGGGGCGCGCTTTGGCTAGCGCGCTAATAAGCGGCGGCACAAGGAAAATCTCACCAATATCGGTTCGGGCTTTTGGGCTTTGTGGGGTCGTTGTGAGGGGGTAAAGATGAGCGCAGCAGCAGCGAGTTTCACCAAATTTAATGGATATCAGCCAATTCCGTCGATTAGCGGCGTACTTTCTCCTGCCGGTAAATCACTGACGCACGGGCCAGAACAGGCTCAGGTCTCGTTTCTGGACACAATTGTCGGACGGCAAGGCGGGTTGCGCGCGGTCCTTTCGCAAGTGGAAATTGTTGCTGCCACCAACGCTACCGTTTTGATCTCCGGCGAGACGGGAACCGGGAAGGAACTCATCGCGCGGGCGATTCACGAACTCAGCCCTCGCCACAACCGCAATCTGGTGAAGGTGAATTGCGCGGCGATTCCGGGCGGGCTGCTGGAGAGCGAACTCTTCGGACACGAGCGAGGGGCATTCACCGGCGCGTTAATGCAGAAAAAGGGAAGATTCGAGCTCGCGGATGGTGGCTCACTCTTTTTGGACGAGATCGGAGACATCCCCCTGGAACTGCAACCAAAGTTGTTGCGAGCGGTGCAGGAGCAGGAGTTTGAACGGCTGGGAAGCGCCCACACGATCCACGTCAACGTGCGGATGATTGCCGCGACTCACCGCAACCTTCCAGAGATGATTCGCGAGGGAAAATTCCGAGAGGATCTGTTTTATCGCCTTAATGTGTTCCCAGTTGCGATCCCGCCACTCCGGGAACGGCGCGCGGATATACCGCTGCTGGTGAACTATATTGTGTCGAAGCTATCCCGGCAGATGGGAAGGCAGATCAAGACGATTCCTCCGCGTACCGTCGAGGTATTGACGAATCATCCTTGGAAAGGAAATGTCCGCGAACTAGCGAACTTCCTTGAACGCGCCGTCGTCCTCTCACAAGGCGAAGAACTAAAAGTACCAATTGGGGAGCTCACAGCGTCCTACTCACCTGAGTCGACGACACTGCCAAAGTTTGACCAGGCGGCACGCGAAGTAATCATGGATGCGTTGAGGGCCGCTTCCGGAAGGATCGCCGGTAAGGGCGGAGCCGCCGAGCGTCTGGGACTCAAACGCACTACTTTGCAAAACAAAATAAGGAAACTGGGTATTGTCCGGACATCCTTGTGAAGCTCTTTTTTGGGTCGTATTAATGGCCGAATGGTGGCGGATGCGATTGAGAACCGAGGAATACGGGCCTGTTGTGCTGAGACCGCATCCATAGGTCCCACCAAAGAAACTCCCAACAACCAGGTCCACACCTCCGATGGCCGAGCCGCAGATAACTCGCTGATAGCGGACACGCACGATCCCTCCTCCGGCGACTATTGCACCGGAGACGAGCTTATGCTTGCGTTGATGCGAAGTGGGTTGGCTCGGCTCTACCTGAAACTTCTGGTCGCGTGTCAGATTTCGTGGTAGAGAGGTGTGGACTCGGTGCTGCGCCCGCGATTATTTCAACCCACAACTCAACCCACAGTTTGATGTGTCTTGCACGACTTCCGCGTATTTTGGCAGCCCCCGCGGTCTTGTAAGTTATTATAAAGCCTAACGTTGTGGCATTGGCAGGGTAGAGGTGGATGTTCGAATTGAGCCCACACTCCGGTGTAGTAAAGGTGCTACGCGATGGCGCTTTGCAGACTGGCGGCGCGTGTGTTTGCGCGACCACCAGTGGATGAGAGAGGTAAAGCCGAGCGCGCCAATTCGATCTCACGATTGATGTCTTCCTCACGTACTGGCGACTCCAAGATCAGCGGGATGTTCTCTGGGATGAGGGAAGAGACCGCCCGGAAAGCGTCTATGGAAGCACTTGAAAGTGGATCGTGTGTGCTACGGCTGTTCACTTCACTCACGTGAAGCTTGGTCGGATCAACCTGGCGACAGTGGCCTATGTCGAAGCAGAGCCCTGCCTCTGGCAACCTTGCGAAGATCTCGGAAAGTTCTCGTTCCGTTCGTCCGCAGATATTGCGTTTGTCCATATTCTCAATGAGCAAGAGAGCTCCGAAAGAATTCCAAAGAGCAACATCTCGGATCGCGTCGGGGTGAAGAACGATCCGCCATCCGCGGGAGGCAACAGTGCCAAGCAAATCGACAATCGCCTTCTCGCGTTCCTTCTCAAATTTACTCGGAGCGTGAACGGAGACGTACGTGT
>JBAVNY010000327.1:0-9915 GCA_049691535.1 Candidatus Acidiferrum sp. | reverse complement strand
GGCATCGATAAGAACTTTGCTATTCATTTTCCGTGGATTGATAAAATCTTTGGAACTTACTACTATCCTGATGAGTGGCCGGAACGTTACGGTCTGGACGGCGAAGAAATTGCGCCTAGCTTTTTTGGGCAAACGATTGAACCGTTCACAAAAAGAAAAAGGACGCCCTAAAAATTCAGTGCGCCTAATGGAACGTCCTTGGGAATCTCTGCACCCCTTGTCGTCGCCTTCACCAAGCCCAAAGATTTCATAACTTTGACCGTCACAAATCCAAAATCGTATTCCGATTCGTCGTGGCTTAGCCGCAAAAGGCCCGGGTAGTGGTGGTGATTATTCTGCAGGCAAGCGCTAAACGTTGCCGTTACTGGTAGCCACTCGCCAATGTTCATGGCGTTGTCGTCATCCTCATAGCGCCGGTATCCAAAGTCTCGCGTGTGGGTCCAATAGTTTTGAATCATATTTACCCACAGCGCAAAAATTCGCATTCCAAACCACATCACCAGCGCAAACCTCAGATCGCCAACTAACTTCCATAAAAGATAAAAACTAAAGACTTGTACAACTATGGCGAACAGCGGACTCGCAACCACCCGAAAGGTCCGAGACTTCAAAATCTTGTCGTGCGCCAAATTGTCATTGCATCGATACGGCAGTACACAGAGATATAGAGTTCGCCAAAAACCATCGTCGGAAAGTTTATTGGGATCCCCCTCATGGTCCGCATTTTTGTGATGCAAGCGATGGCGATTTACCCAGGCGATCGGATCCACATAAATTCCGAAAGTGTTATTCACGACCGTGACGGCTTTTATGAACCATTCCTTGTAGTCCAGTGCGCGATGAGCGATTCCCATATGCAGAACATCGGCCAAATATAACCCGGCAAGAAACCAACAGGAGACAAAATAAATCCCGCCTATTACCATCCCCTTCCACGGTCCCAAATGACTCGGGGCGAAATACATACAAGCCAGCATGTAGCACAAAATAATCGAATAGCCGGTGAAATTGTATATTTTCATGAACACTCCAAGTCGGGCTATTCAACCAGAAATTGAATCGTGTGGCAATGCCGATGCTGCGGGGGCTGCACCTCAATGTACATGCGGTACTACGCTAGGCTATCCTTTTTTCCGAGGAGCACATGAGCCTGCAGCCGATCATCCGCGTCGTATCGCAAACGCTATTTGCAATACTGCTCTCCATTCCAGTCTTGGCCCAACAACCCGCTGCTTCGATTCCTTCCACCGGCTCCGCCGGGCTGGATGAGTATCGGGCGTCGCGGCTTTCCATCTACACCGACGATTTCGGACAACTGGCACGCTATCGACAGGCTAACACCTCGCTCGCGCTGCCCGCAGCGGACGAAAACCGCGTCATATTTATTGGCGACTCCATCACCGACTACTGGAAGTTGCCAGATTATTTTCCGGGCAAGCCTTATATCAATCGCGGGGTCGATGGGCAAACCACGCCCGAGATGCTGGTGCGTTTTCGCCAGGATGCAATTGATCTGCATCCGAGAGTGCTGGTTGTGCTCGCGGGTACCAACGACATCGCCGGCGTTACCGGACCCACGCGTAACGAGGACATCGAAGCCAACTACGCTTCCATGGCTGAACTGGCGCGCGCGCACCGCATCCAGGTGGTGTTTGCGTCCGTCCTCCCCGTGAACAATTACACCCACGAAGCGGAGGAATCTTTTGCGCTGCGGCCGCGCGAGAGAATTTTAGCGCTGAATAAATGGCTGAGAAACTACTGCGCCACAAACCACTTCGTGTATCTCGACTATTTCAGCGCCTTGGTAGATGACCAAGGCATGTTGAAGCGCAATTTGGCTGATGATGGACTGCACCCCACCGATGCCGGCTACAAGATCATGGCTCCCCTGGCGGAGAAAGCCATTCAAAAAGCGTTAGCAGAAAATAAAGCCCAGTAAGCTGTCTGCAGTGCCGCTACCATGGGGCTGGACCTGCCTAAAATAATTGCTGCAATGCTTGGTTGAGCGATCGGACGTAACATTTGCAGCCCTAATCTGCGGTACACTCATGGTCATATCGAACGCCATCCGTTTCCTGGAGTCTCTATGAGAAAGTCGCTAACTCTCTTCGCCGCCCTATTTCTCAGTGCAAGCGTTATCTTTGCTGGTCCCCCGTCGCAGTCCGGCACCATTCTTTCTGAGAGTTCTGTCGCTTGTGGCGCAAAGAAGTCAAAAAAGAAAGATATCGATGTACTGTGCCAGCAATATATCCTTCGCTCTGGTAACACCGACTACTCTATTCGCCAGCCAAAGCCCTCCAATGACACTCTCATTCCGATAAACACCCCGGTGCAGTTCACCCTCGACAAGAATAAAGCGAAGTTCAAGATCAACGGAAAATCCTACGAATTCATCGTCGTCGGTCAGGCCGCGGCATCTTCCGCAGCCGCTACACCGGTCTCCTCTGCTCCTAATCGCTGACGCATAAAGAGTCGCGACGCACTTTGGGTGATGGTGTTGGTGATGACTTATTCGGGCATCCAGCCAGTGGTGACGACTTTGAAGCCGGCCTTCTTTTGCGACTGCACACTAGTATCAAATGCTTGCGCAGCGAGCTCTTGATCTAAATAGCTGTGGCACACCGGAGTGCCCAGAGTCTTCAGCGAATAATTGGCTACGGTGTCCTTCTGAAATTTCGCGCTATGTGCATCCATTCTTGATTCGCTGTAACGGAACCACGCACTGTAATAATAAGTTTTTCCTGAACGAGCGCTGCACCACATCAGATTGCGACTGTCGGTGATTTGTGGTGCGGCATGGCCTGCCGAAACTGAAAAACAAACAACAAGAAAAAACGCTATCGTCGCTTTTAGCATTGGAGTAACTCCTGCGTGGTGCAGAGTATATACCCTAACTCAAATGTACAGCGTTGCCCCAACCAAAACAGCTTTGCGCCGCCTGTGTAGGGACCGGGCTTGAGCCCGGCGCCGGCCCTGCCGCACAAATTTTTGGCTATCAACTCGCCCAACCCGTCAACCCGTTAGGATGCGGCTCGCAAAACTTCATATTGCGCAAGAATACAGCCACCTTCGAGCGGTCGGCACTCCACCAAATTCAGTTTCACTCGGTGGCCGGGATCGCGAAACGTAGGTATCCCCGCGCCCAGAAGAATGGGCTGAATGTTCAAGCCAATGCGATCTACCAAGCCCGCCGCTAAAAGCGACTGCGCCAGTTCGCCACCGCCCATCAGGCAAATATCTTTTCCGTTCGCCTGCTTGAGCGGTCGAACAAAGTCCACCGCGTCGCCCGTCACCAGTTCGACGTTGGGATCGTCGATTTTCTTGAGCGTGCGCGAGAAGACATAGCTACGCGTTCCCGGAATCTTACTCTTGCGCGGCTCGGTCTTCTTGGGAGTGTTTGCTGCTGCGAAGCCGTAAGTCTTTCGCCCCATCAGGATGGTGTCAACATTCTTCCAATACTCGGTCATCACCTGCTGCACATCCTTGCTGAAGTGCAGCCAATCGATCGAACCATCCACTCCAGCAAGAAATCCATCCAAGCTAACTGCACCGCCATAGGTGACCGTACGCATTTGTTCACCCCTCTCCATCTTCGGCGCAAGCACCCGTAATTAAAGACCCAAACACGGTTTATCACAAAGGGGAATTCAATCTCAGCGCAATCCCTGCAAGTGAAATCGCTGCGAGAGTTGGCTCTCCATGCTATGTTAGCCGCCATAGAATTTGGCGCACAACCGCACACGTCAGGAAAATCCATCGTGGAAAGGAACACGTTATGAGCGCGACATTGCTATACCGGATTGCGGCGGTTGTGTTTGTTTTATTTGCCGTAGGGCACACCTATGGCTTCTTAAGTTTGCGCGCGCCCAGTCCCGAAGCGCGCGCTGTTTACGACGCGATGAACACCGTGCATTTTTCCGATGGCGGTCATAGTTTCAGCTATGGTGATTTCTATCGCGGTTTCGGCTTATCTTGTACGGTGTCGATGCTCTTGTCGGCCTTTCTCGCCTGGCACCTCGGAAATTTGGCGCGCTCTGCGCCCGGCTCGATTGGCGCGCTAGGATGGGCTTTCTTTGCAGCCCAGCTAGCAGGCGTAGTGTTCAGTTTCCTTTACTTCGGCTTGCCTCCCATGGTGCTCTCCGCCCTGGTCGCCGCAATCGTCGGACTAGCCGCATTTCTGGCTAGAAGTTGAGGCTGCTACTTCGATGCATCGAGTGGGGCTAGCCGGTCCAGCCAAAACTGTTTTTCTTTCTCGAATGCTTTCCGGTCTTCGCCGGAAATCTTTTTGACGCGGCCTTCACCCGCCGCGACGACGACCACTTTCCGCAGCACAGCTTCCTTCGACGTCAAATAGAGGGTTTGATCGTTCGTTGTCTCGTTCGCAACAAAAAGAACTACGTCGTTTTTGTTCGCCCTCGAGACATCAAAGCCCTGCACTACCTTGCCGGTCCGCACCACGCCTTGCAGAACAGGGCACTCTACTTCTCGCGATAAGCCCAGCAGCGTGGAAATATGCGGCGGCAGCTTGGCATGCAGGCCTTCTTGCAGAGTTCGGTCCACGGCCCGCGCCATCCTTTTTCGAGCCAGCGAACTTGACGATGGCCCCACCTGTGCCCGTGTGGCCGGCACAAACATCACCAGAGTCAAGAGGAAACCCACCGCCACCGCAAATCGATTCAATCTATCTCCATCCAATTTCGACACTTCTCCTCCAAATCAATCCGCCCAGTGAATAAAATTCACCGCCGGCGGGTGGCCCAGACGATTTTCTGGTTTGACTGGCGGCATGAGATGCATGGAGAGGGTACCACTTTTGGATTTTGGGAGGGAGGATGTGGACCGGGCCTCCCGCTTTCGTTGACTTCAATTACGCGCGTCTTTAGAATGCCAGCCAATGTCGGACACTTCTGTCCTTCTCGGCCAGATCATCTCTCACTACCGCATCATAGAGAAGTTGGGCGGCGGCGGAATGGGCGTGGTCTATAAGGCCGAAGACACGCGCCTGAAGCGTTTCGTGGCGCTGAAATTTTTGCCGGACGCCGTTGCCAAAGATCCCCAAGCACTGATGCGTTTCCAGCGTGAAGCCCAAGCGGCTTCTGCGCTCAATCACCCGAATATTTGCACCATTTACGATATTGGCGAGGACAGCGGCAAGACGTTCATCGCCATGGAATACCTGGAAGGCAAAACGCTGAAGCACCTCATCGGCAATCGGCCGATGGAGCTCGATGCGCTATTGAGTATCGCCATCGACGTCGCGGATGCGCTCGACGCCGCGCACTCGAAAAGCATCGTGCATCGCGACATCAAGCCCGCAAATCTTTTCGTCACGGCGCGCGGCCTCGCAAAGATTCTGGATTTCGGGCTCGCCAAAGTGGCTTCCGCTACGCCTGCTGTGGTCGAGAGCCTTGCCACGCAGGGTGTTTCCGCCGACCAGCTCACCAGTCCCGGGAGCACCCTCGGCACTGTGGCGTACATGTCTCCCGAACAGGCACGCGCCAAGGAACTCGATGCCCGCACCGACTTGTTTTCTTTCGGCGCCGTCCTCTATGAGATGGCCACGGGACAATCGCCGTTCCGCGGCGAAACCACCGCCACCATTTTCGACGCGATCTTGAATCGTCCGCCGATTCCCCCGGTGCGGCTCAATCCCGATCTGCCCGTAGACCTCGAACGCATCCTCAGCAAGGCGCTCGAAAAGGATCGCAACCTGCGCTACCAGCATGCTTCGGACATGCACACCGACCTCAAGCGCCTGCAGCGCGACACCAGCACCAGCCGCATTTCCGTGCCCGAAGCCGTCGCTGCCGCGCACTCCAGTTCCGGGCAGATCACGCCAACACCTTCTTCTGGGTCGGCGCCTCCTGCAGCGCCGTCTGGCAGGCAAGCTTTCGCAGTTGCGACAAGCGCTGCCGCAGTACCAGCAAGACAAAAAGGCAAAACACGTCTCTTCGTAGGTCTGGCGCTGGCTGTCGTGGTCCTCGGCGCTGCGTCATTCGCGTACTTCAAATTCGCCAACCGCAAAACTCCCCTGAACCTTCAGGACATGGAAATCACCAAGCTCACACGCAGCGGCAAAGCGTCGGGTGTGGCCATCTCTCCCGATGGCCATTATGTTGTCTACGTTTTAATGGATGGCGAAAAGCAGAGCCTGATGGTCCGCCAGGTCGCCACGGGCAGCGACGTTCAGGTGATTCCACCAGACGTGGTGACGTATTTCGGACTAGCGTTTTCGCCTGACGCCAACTACATCTACTATGTCGGTTCCAGCAAGGAAAATGCCCTCTTCAGCCACTTGTACAAAATTCCCGTTCTTGGCGGATCACCCCTGAAGGTGGTAAGTGATGCTGACAGCTCTCCCAGTTTCTCGCCCGACGGCAAACGCTTCGCCTTCCTGCGTGGTCAACCCGAAAATGGACAAGTGCATCTCCTCCTAGCCAGTGCCGACGGTAGCGGTGAACGCACTCTCCGCTCCAAACCCGGCAGCGCCGACGCAAGCACTTTGGTACGGCCCGCGTGGTCCCCCGACGGCAAGACCATCGTTTATTTACTTTACGAGCCGAACAATCAGCAAAGCCTTTACGCCGTTTCTCCTGACGATGGATCTTCTCGTTTGTTGTACTCCACTCGCGAGGACCTCGGCCAACCCATTTGGCTTCCTGACGGCAGCGAGTTGCTGATCCCTATTTCTGAACGCGGTGCCAACAGTCGAGGCCAGCTGTATACAATTTCCTATCCGAGTGGCGAGGCGCATCGTCTCTCCCACGATCTCACCAACTACAGCCTGCAGTGGCTCGATCTCTCCAGGGACGGTTCTTCGCTGGTGGCCATCGAAAACAATCGCAGTTCCGATGTGTGGCTTCTCCCCAATGGCGATTCCGCGAAAGCCCGGAAGATTACCTCAGGCGGCTCGCCTGTTAATCTTGTATCTTTTCTCGGTAAGGATCACTTTGCTTACTCCACCGATGGCGGCGAGGTCTATTCCATCGGTGCCGATGGCAGCAATGCCACTCTGGTCGCAGGCAGTGAGCGACACATTCTCTTCTCCCTCGGTTGCGGCGATGGCAAGCACATCGTGTATCAAGCCGCCGAAAACGAGCAGACCAATATTTGGCGCATCGATACCAACGGCAGCAACCCCGCTCAGATAGCGGCAACCAGGTTCACTGCTTTTCCGCATTGTTCTCCGGACGGACAGTGGGTTACCTACCTCCGTGATGACCCACACGGCCTATATTTGGTACCTATCCATGGAGGTGCACAGTCGCAGGTCCTCCCAATTCCTTCGCCTGGCGGCGTGGTCGGGTTTTCCTGGCTCTCCCCGGACTCCAAACTGGTCCTCTACAATTGGCAGAATCCGGACGATATGGGCAAGCGCGCCAAGATGAATGTTGCTTCGGTGCAGGGTGGGCCAGTGCTGTACTCCTTCGAGATTCCGTCCGGACGCAGTGCAGATATTTGGTCCCCTGATGGGCGTGCCATCGATTACTCCCTCACGCGAGGGGGAGTTTCCGACATTTGGCGCCAACCGCTCTCCGGCGGCGCCCCGAAACAACTCACGCATTTCCCGTCGGGTCTCATCTACAGTTTCGCCTGGTCGACCGATGGCAAATCTCTGGCCGCTGCGCGTGGCAGCGTCACGGCGGACATCGTTCTCCTTAAATCCGCGAAAAAACCGCAATAGTTGAGAATTTTCTAGGTGGGTGGCCCCGACGATTTTCTGGTTTGGTTGTCGGCATGAGGTGCTGGGACAAGGTACCACTCTTAGATTTTCAGAGGGAGGATCCGGAGGCGCAGGGTGCCCCAGTCTTGGTTTGCAAGGGTGGGTCTTGGGGTGGGCTATGCCCAGCGGACTGAAGCGCTACTACGGGCAAGGAGAGCTGCACTTTGTCACATTCGGCTGCTATCGAAGATGGCCGCTGCTCGGAAGCAAGCGGGCACGCGATCTCCTTTACGCGCAATTGGATGAGCGAAACTTGGGCCGGTGTGGTCGCGTCTCATTAATAGGATAGTTAATTCAGGAATACGATAACGAGCTCAACTAGGATCGGCTTATGAGAGCTACTTTGTGGCGTGGAACAGTTGCAGTGGTGTACGTATTGCTGGCGAATTGTTTGCTGGGAGTTGATGTTCGGGCGCAGGCGCAGGCGAGCGTGGCGCAGAGTGCGCCTGGGGCTGCAGGTACGCAAGCGCCGGTGATTCGGACGACGACGCGGCTGGTGCAAGTGAGTGTGGTGGTTACGGACAAGAAAGGCGCGTCAATCCCCGGGCTAACGAAGGAAAATTTCACCGTTCTAGATGAGAAACAGGCACAGCAGATTGTGGTGTTTGAGGGAGCATCGGCCGGACCTGCAGCGCCGCCGGTGAAGCTGCCGTTCAACATTTTCACGAATCGCTACGATGCGCTGGGGCAAGATCCCGGGTCGGTAAACATCGTTTTGTTCGACGCGTTGAATACGGCACCGGCGGATATCTTGTTCGCGCGGGAGCAGATGATGAAGTTTCTGAAATCGATGAAACTGCAGGATCATGTGGCGATTTATGCGCTAACCAATCAGTTGTTGATCCTGCATGATTTCACGGCAGACTCGGCGTCATTGGTGGCGATGGTTCATAACGCCGAAACGGTAGGTTCTTCGGACCAGGCAGCGTCGCCCAACGCGTTTTTCGAGTCGCTGTCGGCAACGGATTCGGTTTGGGCCGGACTGAATTTTGCGAGCAGCCACAGCGATGCAATTTTCCTGCGTCAGCAAAATGCCGATCGTGTGCTGGTGACCTGCAAAGCGCTGGAGGCTATCGCGGACCACGTATCGGGAATTTCTGGACGGAAAAGCTTGATCTGGGTGTCCGGTGGATTTCCGCGGTTTCTGTTCGATCCAGGTCATGGAGAACAATACAATCTCAACGAAGAAATGAAGCGCGCGATGCAGGCTTTAAACCATGAGGGCATCGCGGTATATCCCGTAGATGCCCATGGTGTGCAGATGGACCCGGGAATGTCGCCGAGGTCGACAACGGGCCCGGAGCAGACGGCGAGTCTTCAAAATCCATTTCACACGAGGCAGGCGCGTTTCGAGACGTTTAATTTTATCGCCGACCAAACGGGAGGAAAAGCATTTTACGGAATGAATGATTTGGCGGAAGCGGCGTGGAAGGCGGTGAACGATGGGCGTGACTCGTACGCGCTGGGATTTTATCCGGATCATGGCCAGTGGAATGGAAAATTCCGCTCGGTGAAGGTGCAAGTGAATGTGCCGGGGGCGGAGTTGCGCTACCGAAAGGGGTATCTGGCGACGGCGGCGAAACCAAATACGGAAAAGATTACGGAGGAGGAGATTCAGAAGGTAGCGCTGAGTCCGCTGGAAGCGACGGAGATGCGGCTGGTGGTGAGCGTGAGACATGTGACGCCGGCAACGACCGGGCGCCAACTGGATTTTCAGGTGGGAGCGGACGTTGGGCAATTGCTGTTGGAACACGCGGCTGGGCAGTGGAAGGGCGGCGTGGATTTATTGTTTTTGCAGCGCGATGCGAACGAGAAGTTGTTAAGCGCAGAACAGAAACACATTGCGATGGATTTGCCGGATGCGCAGCATGACTCACTGCTAAAGAGCGGCGCGATTTTCGAACGGCACCTGGGAATTGCGGCGGAGGCGGTGGATGTGCGGGTGCTGCTGCGCGATTCGTCATCGGGAGTGGTGGGGACGGTGACGATTCCGTTGAAGGCGCTTTCTTCGGAGCGGCCAGAATCCGGAAAGTCCGAGTAATTCGGTTGCGGGAACCCGGGGACGGGAACGTGTGAAGAAATTGGCTTTGGGTGATGGATTGTCACGTTCTGGTGATTAGGCAAGTCGTCTCCACGATTCTCCCGCCGCTTTTGTTTTGCTTTTCTATGGTTTCATCATGGTGCAAGTCTCA
>JBAVNY010000326.1:0-3707 GCA_049691535.1 Candidatus Acidiferrum sp. | reverse complement strand
ACCTATGCCCGTGGGGCAGGTTGTTACGCCCGGAAAGATGTAGGTATTCGGCTGCCATGTGGTCGCGCTTTGGCTGTAACTCGCCACAGGCGAGGGGCCGGCCGGATTTCCCTGTAATCCATCCGCTGCGCCGTTGGGTGGGCGGTAATCTAGGAACGGATTCATATTGATCTGATCGAAGAACACGCCCACGCCACCGCGAACCACCAGACCACTCGCGATGGTGGGTTTGTATGCGAACCCGAATCGTGGTCCGAAGTTATTCCGGTCCGGTGGGAAAATCGAGCTGATCCCGTTACCCTGGATCACTAGGCCCTGTCCCGGAACAAATACCGCCAGATTCTTGGCATCATTGTGCAAAGGACCGAAATACTCGTAGCGAAGTCCGTAGGTAATAGTCAGGTTACTGGTTGCTTGCCAGGAATCGCCTCCGAACAAGCTGAACGCGTTTACCGTTACTTTGCGCTCCGCATTTCCAACGGAGATGTTCGCCGTGGCTATATCCCCGGCAAGATAATCGGCAAGTGCCAATGTGTTCGAGTCATAAGCCGCATTACCCGCCCATGGTCCTTGCGTGCCATCAAACGTGAAGTTGCCCAGCGAGTGCCGGTAGTAAAACGCATCCACCCGCCCCTGGCGAACTTCGCCGCCAAATCTAAATTGGTGCTTTCCCTTGGTGTACGAAACGATGTCCGTCAGCACCCCGGTGATATCATTGCGGCCCTCTGGAGGCGTAATTCCCACCTGCTCAAATCCGCTGATAGCGATGTTCGGAGCTCCCAGAATTGGTTTCCCGTTGATCAACGCGTCGGGACTCAAATACAGTCCGGCCGCCTTGGTATCAAAGCTTGCGTTCGCATCGCGGAAGGTCTGATAAAAGGAATTTACCCCAAACAGAACTTGGTTCGTTAGCGTGGGCGTGAATTCCGCGTTGTATACCACCGCCCAGTTTTGTACGTGGATCGGCGCCTTTTCGAAGTAATATGCGAGATTCGAACTGGCCGTGGCCAGCGCCGTGCTCGTTCCCAGAGGAGCGGTCTGGCTGCCTTGCCCGATGAACCCGCGCACCGAAAGGTGATTCTTGTCGTTGAAATTATGGTCGATCTTCGCCACTCCGTTAAAGCTATAGCCGGTCGAAGGCGAAGAGCTGAAAAAGTTGCTGGTGGTGCCCGCAAGCCCGGCAATCGATCCTGGCCAAAGTCCCTGTGAAGTTTGTCCTGGATATAGTTGGCCAAGCAGTGTTTGCGAAATCGGATTCACCGGCACGCCGTACGCATTCAGCACGGCTAGAGCCTTATTCACCCAAGCCGTCGAAGGCTCCGTCGCCAGTCCCGATAACCCGATGATGTAATCTTGCTTTTCGTACGCAACGTAATAAAACGTCTTGTTTTTGATGATTGGCCCACCAATCGTGAACCCGTAATGTTCATTTCTCAGCCGCGGAGGCTTCGGCGTAATCGCGCTGGGAACATAAAACGGTGACGACGCCGCCACAAATTCGTTTCGGTTGTAATAGTACAGCGAACCGTGAATCATGTTTCCGCCGGATTTGATGACCTGGTTGTTCGTCCCGCCCGCATTTCGGCCCGCTTCCGCACCAGACTGGGTCTGCACCGAGAATTCGTCGATCGCGTCAATCGGCATGATGATTCCGGCAATTCCCGAGACGCCGCCCTGGTTCACCGCGGGAATGTTGTGCCAGAAATCGTTATTGTCCACGCCGTCGATCTGCCAGTCCATTTGGTTCGGCCGCGTGCCATTCAGCGAACCGAATCCACCTACCGAATACCCGGCATACCCCGGCGCCAGCGCCACCATTTGCGTAAAGTCGCGTCCGTTTAACGGAATGTTCTGTACCACGTCAGGAGGCAGAGACATGTTCTGCACCTGAGTGGTGGTGTCGAGAGTTAGTTCTGCTGCGGACACTTCCACCACCGTCGACTGCTTCTGAAGAGTCAATTTCACGTTGAGCGTATAGATAGAACCAGCCGTCGTTTCAATTTTGTCGACGACGTATTCAGGAAAGCCTGGCGCGGTGACGGTTACTTTGTAAAGGCCGAGTGGCATGTCTTGAAAGGCAAAAACGCCGTCGCTTGTGGTTATCGTGGTGTGATCAATGTTAGTCGCGCTCTCCGTTGCTTTGACTTGCGCGTTCTGCACGGCCGACCCGGATGGATCGGTGACCGTGCCATTGATAGCGCCGCGGAAAGTTTGAGAATACAGCGGCGCGACTGCAGCAAATAAAATGAGTAATGATAAGCTAATTCGCCACTTCATTTATTTCCTCCGTAGCTTTTTAATTTTTCGACAATTTACTGCGATGTGGAGCGTCGTAAACGGCTGTGCAAACACACGTGTCGCGACGCTCGTTGAACCTGGGCCCTTGTTGGCAGGTAGCAGACGTTTGGATTATCGACAGCGATACCGCAGAGATATACACAATCTTGTGAGTAACACTCCCAATCCCCCTTGACGGCCATTTTGGCCTTGATTGCTATGCACAGTACTCGTGCCGTGGGGCGCTGTCCAGCGCAAAATTCATATTGTATTTATCGTTCTAATGAGTAGAGGAGATGTCAGGAGGTAGGGATCGGTGACCTGCCAGGGGCGCGCGAGCACTCTTAGGAGGTACTTTTGCTCTTACATCGTTCAGCGATCCACAGGCGAAGGCTCGCTGAGTTGCCCAGAGCGCTGTTGCGCAACGTATTGTTCGTAGATCCAGCGGTAGGTTTTCTCCATCCCAACACGCAAGGGTGTGTTGGGTTCCCAATGCAAGTAACGTTGGATCAGGGTATTGTCGCTGTTGCGCCCGTTCACTCCCTTGGGCGCGCTTAGATCATATTTGCGGTTCAACTTCACGCCGGCAATTCCTTCCACAATATCGACCAACTGATTGACGGTAACCGCCTCGCTCGACCCGAGATTGATGGGCTCGCCGATATTCGAATCCATGATCATCTGGATTCCCTTGGTGCAATCATCAATGAACATGAAGCTTCTGGTCTGATTTCCGCTTCCCCAGATTTCAATTTCGTGATTGCCGGAAAGTTTGGCCTCGATCACTTTGCGACAAATCGCCGCCGGCGCCTTTTCCCGCCCGCCCATCCAGGTTCCCCACGGCCCATAAACGTTATGGAATCGCGCGACGCGCGTGTACAGGCCGAAATCTTCCGTAAAGTGACGGCACATCCTCTCCGAGAAGAGTTTTTCCCAGCCATAGCCATCCTCGGGCATGCCGGGATAGGCATCTTCTTCTTTCAGAGAGGGCGCTTCAAAGGTTTTCTGCCGATCCGCGTTATAGACACAAGCCGACGATGCGTAGAAAAAGCGCTTCACGCCGTTGTCTCGAGAAGCCTGGAGCAAGTGGGTGTTGATCAGCACCGACAACATGCACAGCGCCTTGTTATTTTCGATGAAACCCATGCCGCCCATGTTGGCGGCAAGATTGTAGACGTCGACTGCGCCGCGCGTGGCTTGCTCGCAACTCTCCTTCAGGTTCAGGTCCAGCTGCAAATTTTCTACTCCGGCGAAATGCTGATACCACTCATGAAACGGCTTGATGTCCACGGCTCGCAGATTGGTGTAACCCTGGTCCCGCAAGGTGGCAATCAGAGCTCCGCCAATAAATCCTCCGGCGCCTGCCACCAAGATCGTGTCGTTTTTCCCCATCGAACTTCTCCTCTGTGCCCACATCCACCGAACGACTG
>JBAVNY010000325.1:0-2605 GCA_049691535.1 Candidatus Acidiferrum sp. | reverse complement strand
GTGGGCGGGCGGTCCGCTCACCAATTACGCCCTCGCGCTTAAGCTCGATCCCGAAGTCGCCACACTCGCCAAAGCCTTTGTGTTGATGGGTGGCGGCTTGTACGCCGATAAAGGCGCCATCGATCAGGGTGCCATTGATGCCCGGCGCGAGTTCAACTGGTGGTTCGATCCCGAGGCCGCCCGCATCGTTCTGCGTGCCCCGTGGAAAAAGCTCACCATCACCCCGATCGACATTTCTGTGAAGACGCGCCTCACCCCGGAAATTCAAGGCGCCATCACAAAAATAAAAACTCCCGTCACCGAATATCTGGGCAAGTATTCGTTGACCGGCTACATGTGGGACGAAATCGCCGGCGCGGCGCTCATCGATCCCTCCATCATCACCGGCCAAAAGCAACTCTACATGGACATCGATATCGACCACGGCGCTAGCTACGGCAAGACGCTCTTCTGGGATTCTTCGGCCACTGTGCCCCCCTATCTCCGTCTCGCCACCGTGCAATTCGATATTGACGCCGAGAAGTTCTACAAGCTCTACATTGATCTGATGACGCGGCCGGTGGGTAAAAAGTAAACGAACCGCGCCACCAACCGGTTCATTCACGATTTTGCAGAGAAGGATCATCCACAATGAGAAGAGTTTGCTTTGCCTTGTGCCTTGCAGCTTTGGCGTGCTCCTCAAGCCTCGCCCAGCCTCGCCGAAGAATCATCATCGATCAGGATAGTCAGGGCCCCGCAGGCAGCAACATCCAGACACTCGCCCTTCTGATCCAGTCGCCGAAAACAGAAGTCCTGGGAATTACCGTTGTCACCGGCAACCAGTGGCGCGACGACGAGGTTGCCCGCGCTCTTCGTTTGCTCGAGATTATGGTCCGCACTGACATCCCGGTTGTGCCCGGCGCGGTATTTTCCCTCGTCCGCACCCAAGCCGAAGCCGCCCTCTGGCAGGATCGCTACGGAAAAGTTGCTTTCGCCGGTGCTTGGGATCCGCGCTGGTATCACGAGCCCTTCGTTGTCCCGCAATTTGCCGAAGGCAATCCCACCACTAAGCCTTCCACGGAAGATGCCGCGCATTTTCTTCTCCGTCTGGTCCACAAATATCCGCACGAAGTGACCATCTACGAAGGCGGCCCCATGACCAATCTCGCCCAAGCCATCTCCATCGATCCTCAATTTCCGGAACTCGCGCAGGAGCTTGTGTTCATGGGCGGAAGCCTCAGCCCGCAAACTAACAATCCCGAGTTCGCCAATAATCCTCGTCACGAATTTAATTTCTGGATGGATCCTGAAGCCGCCAGCGCTGTTCTTCGCGCCCCATGGAAGAAAATCACCTGCACGCCCACCGACATTTCCGTCAAAACCAAGCTCACTCCAGAAATGGTCAAGGAAATTGACGCAAGCGATACGCCCCTGGCCAAGTATGTGGCCCGTTTTTTCCACCCCGGCATGGGTGCCGACTATATGTGGGATGAACTCGCCGCCGCAGCGTGGCTCGATCCCAGCCTTATCACTAAAAGTGAAACACTTTACATGGACGTCGACGTCGATCACGGTGCGGGCTATGGCAACACGCTCACCTGGTCCGAAAAAGCCAAGCCCAAATATCCTCTGCAGAAGGTCGAGATTCAGGTCGATCTCGATAACCCACGATTCAATCGCATGTTTGTGGATTTGATGCGCGCACCTACTCCGCCTGCAGAACAGTCTGCTCACTGATGCGGTTGCGGCGGTGGCGCACTCTGTGGCGATGAACCGGACTTCGTTTGTCCTCGCAACGTGTAGACAAATTGTTGAACTTCGTGACGCTCCCGTTCATTCTCTTGCGTCTTTTGCTTGGAGATTTGTTCGTACAACGCGATCTCGTCGTGCGCTTTCGTCCGCTCTCCGGTCAGTCGATACGCCTCTGCCAATCGAAAATGCGCTTCGTCAGGCAGCGTCGTAAATTCAATAGCTTTCTGATACGCGGAAATCGCCTTCGCGAAATCCTTCTGCTTCGCGTAAAGAATGCCCTGCTGCAGATACGCTTCACCTAGATGCGAATCAATCGCAAGCGCTTTCAATAGCGATGCCTCAATCGCCTTGCCATTTTCCGTTCCGCTTGCTTCTTTAGTCAGTGCCACAGCGTAGTAATAATATGCCATGGCATTCTGAGGCGCGACTTCCGTAAATCGTTTCAGCCGCTCCGTCCAACCCTCAGGCTCCGTCTTCTCTGCAGCCTGCAGCTTGCCTAAAAATAAATAAGGCATTGGATCCGCGGGATTCAGATCGCAAGCAGCAGCAAGCTGTTGCGCCGATTCTTGCGTCCGGCCACGTGCGTACGAAGTAACACCAAGTCCCACCAACACGCGCGCTGATCCCGGAAACAGTTGATGCGCCTTCGTGAATACCTCCGAAGCCGGATCAAATGCCCGATGCAACAAAAGCTCCGCCCCCCACGCAAACAGGTTCGATTCAGAAGGCTCCATCTCCGCGGCCCGTTGATACTCCCGCACCGCCTCCAACGACCGCCCTTCGCTCTCCGCAATATCGCCGAGCAGCTCGTGGAGTTCCGCACTGTCTGGGCCAGTTCGCAATACCAGAACCCGCTGTTTCTCCTTCTCGATGT
>JBAVNY010000324.1:0-2404 GCA_049691535.1 Candidatus Acidiferrum sp. | reverse complement strand
GCGTTGTCGACCCGAAGGTTTTGGCCGTCCCCATGGAACGGCTCTCCGAATTGCCACCCTCTGGCGGCGTCCAAGGTGAAGGCACCGTTTTCGCCATCGATAATCATGCCGAGCCAAATCTCGCCACGCTTCGTTATCGCCTGAAAGACGCCAACATCGAAGCCACCGAAGATTCCTTCCAATCCGGTGAACACAAGTTCGCTCGCGGCACGTTCCTAATCAAAGGCGCAAATCGCACCGATCTTGACGCTGCCACGAAAGCCCTGGGCTTGCGCGCCGTCGCCCTCACCGCCGCTCCCAACGTCAAAACCCATCTCGTACGCGCCCCTCGCATCGCCTACGTTCACACCTGGATCAGCACCCAGGCGGAAGGCTGGTGGCGCCTCGCTCTCGACCAACTGCAGATTCCCTACGACTACATGAGCACCCAAGCCATCGCCAAAATCCCTGATCTGAACGCCAAGTACGACGTGATTCTCTTTCCTCCCATCGGTTGGGGCTACAACGCGAACACCGTCGTGCAGGGCTTGCCGACTTCGTGGGGCAATCCGCTGCCGTGGCTGAACACGCCGGAAACTCCCAATCTTGTCGGCAAGAATGATTCGACTGCTGACATGCGCCCGGGCCTCGGCTGGGAAGGTGTAGCCAAGCTGCAATCCTTCGTCCAAAAAGGTGGCGTGCTGCTAACCGCAACCGACACCTCGCAATTCGCAATTTCCATCGGGCTAACCAACGGTGTTAGCGCCAGCAACTCCGAAAAAATGAAAATTGTCGGCGCCATCGTGGGTACGCGCCTCGTCGACTCCGTAAGCCCCATCGCCTATGGCTACGACGAAAAGGTTTCCGCGTATTGCGACAACGGCGCAATCTATTCCGTGACTAGCATCCTTGGCTCGCGTCGCCGCCGTCTCGGCCCAGAAATGAATTCTCGTCCTACCGGCCGCGGCACCAAAGACGATCCAGACTACGTCGTCGGGCGCCCCGCTACCGAAGTTCCCGACGAGCCCGAACACGAACTCTGGGAGACGCCGCAGACGACCGACGAGCAGCGCAACAATAATCCTCGCGTCATACCAGCCGCCCAGCGAGCCCGCGTGATTCTGCGCTACGCCGACTCCAAAGACCTGCTGATTTCCGGCCTGGTTGAAAATGGCAACGAAATCGCCCAGCATCCTGCCGTCGTGGATGTGCCCTCCGGCGTTGGACACGTAGTCCTGTTTTCCATCAATCCGATTTATCGCGGCGAGACCGAAAACACCTATTCCCTGGTGCTAAATACCTTGATGAATTTCGACAGTTTGAACGTCGGTCGCAAAGATAGCGACCAATAGTCCCGGATATTCTTGCCATTCATCCGGTTTGGAGTACAATCGCCGCCATTATGGCCAGACGAAAAGTGAAACGGGCTGCCAAGACGCGGCCGCGCACCCGCAAATCCAATGGTGCAAAGATCACCAAGCTTCCCAAAGGCGTGTTGACCTACGTCGTGTTTCTCCGCGCCAAAGATGGTCAGGCGCTTCTCCTTGAAGCCGAGTTGCGAGCGTTGGTGAATCCCACGCGCAAGGAAGAAGGCTGCCTGCAGTACGACCTTCATCGCGGCGCCGACAATCCCGCCACATTTCTGTTTCACGAAGTCTGGGAAACGCGCGAACATCACACCGCGCACACCAAAACTCCACATTTCCTCCGCTGGAACGCCCGCAAAGACGCCCTTCTAGCAGCACGCGAATCTGCTTTCTATCAGCAGATCGCCTAATCATGCCTCGATGTGTCGCGAATCGAACGCGAACACCCTGGACGCATCCAAGTCTGCAAAATTATTCGAGAGTCTTTGACATTCTGACCACGGTGAGAGAAAGCCCGTTGGGCAGCGGCACTTCGATGCGTTCGCCAGTCACATATCCGCGCGCCGCGTACATCGGAATCCCCGTGAGCGTCGCGCCCATTTCAAATCGCCGAAAGCCCCGCGAATACGCCGCATCTTCGCAAGTCTTCAAAATCAGGCTGGCGATTCCACGACGCACCCAATCCGGATGCACAAAGAAAGCCCGGATCTTCGCCGCGTCCCGCTCCGGGTCAAGCAATTCGCTGTTGCGAAACGGTCCGTGGTCGCTGCCATACAGCGTCTTGCGCATGCTCCAGCCGCCACACGCCGCGATTACTGCCTCTCCGGAAGCCCCACACGCCTCCACCACATAGTAAGTGCGGTCCGCGATCAACTGCGTGTCTACGCCGTAAGCGGTGCCAAGGGCCGCGCCCAGTTGCTCCGCCGAATAATCCGCGCGCTGCAACTCCCGCACCGACTTATCGATCAGCACCCGCAATGTGGGAATGTCATTTGGATCGGCAAGCCGTATCTGGAAAGTATTTGCCGGGTCGGCCATGCCACACTTTACCAAACACC
>JBAVNY010000323.1:0-7861 GCA_049691535.1 Candidatus Acidiferrum sp. | reverse complement strand
GTTCAGTACTATCCCGATCCGCAGAAAGCTCTCATGCAGCAATACAATCGCTCCGACATTAATTCTGAAACTGCAAAGATCGAAGCGAAGCAAAAGGAAATTGACGCTCAGAAGCAGCACATCAGCGACATGGAAGATGAACTTCGCAAGGCAGGCGGCGACCCTGGCTGGGCACGCTGAACTTCCACACGCGCCTCAGCGCTCACCCTGAGCGGTCTGATTCTGTAAGGTTTCCCCCGATTTCTACCTAGTATTTTTCCTGTTTTTTTCGAAACTATAACTTTTGACAGTAGGCAAAAGTCTTTGCATGCGGCATCTTCTTTTCGCCTGTTCTGCTGAGCAGATTCCTTCTTGGCGAGTTCCGGCGCACCTGCTCACTCTCGGGTGATCCTGTAAAGTGGTTCTATCGTCTTGTTGGTTACAACGGGGCGGGGCAGTTGCCAGGACCTCTTGGGCGGAGAGATCTTGGGCTTTGCAGGATTGCTCGATAGTGCGCAGGTCAGTCGTGAAAGGTGCGAACTCCACCTAACGCACTTACTTCCATTCGATCGTTTTAGGGATTGTATTGGTAAGGCCAGTAGACCAACGAAGCCATCTCGCCGCCCGGTGTTGACTTCGTTCTAATGTACCGGGCCGTCACTCAACAATTCTTCGCTGCCATCCATAATCGCCAGCTCTTCGCGCAGCCGCTCTGTACCTTTTTCCAGAGCTTCCCAGGCCACGCGCTCGCTTTCTTCCGCCACTAATTCCAGACAAACCTTAATGGCGCTGGAGTCGTGCAGAATGCGCGAATCCAGCAGCCGCACCATCTGCTCCAGTGCCTTGTCCTGAATCTTCTGAAAGGCATCTTCCACCGGCATGCCATCCACACACAGGTCGCACGCCATCCCCACCAGTGCGCTTTCCAGCCGCTGGCCGCGAATGCGTCCGCGCAATTCCATCGAAGCGATGGCTGCGCCCGGCGAGTTGTGGGAATTCATCATTGCGTCCTCAACCTCTTTGATGCTATCGGCAGACTACTGGTCGCCAGCCTCCTCCACAATGGGTACTCCGTACCAGTCATTACGTCTATCGACACATTTCCTCGACCCATTACTTCAGTCCTACGTGTTTCTTCCGCGGCTTCTAGCTGTTGGCGGACGCAATTCCTCGCTCTTGTTGCCGGCCAACACCTTCCGTTAGTCTTCGAGCACATACAAATTTCCTGATTGCAATAACGTAAACGCCGGCTCTATTATTACTTTTAAGTAGTCCCGCCCGACTCCTTCCGCGAACGCCATCGCGTGCGCCGTCGCTCACACTTGAGCCAGGTAAGACCGCATGTCTGAAACTCACCGCAAGCCGTGTGATTGGGCCGGGTGTCGTTCTACTTCCGAAGCTCTTCTTCACAAGCGCTCGCTGTGCTGTCTGCATTTCTACGAGGTGGCGCATCGTCGTTTAATCACCTTGCAACGCGAACTGGATCGTCCCGAACTGGATCGGTTCTTTCCTCCTGACACGCAAACTTTCCTCTCCGAACTAGTCGGTGAAACCACCGTGCTCTCCGCCACTGCCTTGCACCTGAATCCCGGATTGCGCGAGGGCTTGCTTCGTCTGTCCACTTCCGCCGCCGACTTGTACAGCAAAATCCGCCGCGCGCCGCGTCTTTCCCGGCGTCTTGACGTGATCCTCAGTGGCGAGTCGCCTGCACAGCGGGCCGAGCGCACTTCCACCATCAACATCAGCAGCACCGGCGCTTCGCTGGAGACTTCCCTTTCTTTGCAAGCCGATCAGACCGTCTGGCTGGAACGTCCCGGCGTGCCAAAGAAATTGCGCGCTCGTGTGGTTTGGATAAAGCAATTGACGGCATCCCGACGAGCCGTGGGGCTGGCCTTCTCAAGCGAGGACGAAGATTTTTGGAGTTTGCCCGTTCAGCGGGTGGCCGGATGAACTCCCGCTTGGCTTGCACCACTCCGCTGCTATTGCTGGAGGACGATCCCGACGTGCGCGAGCTTCTCGTCGAGATGCTTGCCGGCGCCGGCTATAACGTTTTATGCGCCTGCGACGGTCCGTCCGCTGTCCATGTAGCGGCCGCCGCCAAACCTAAGATCAATTTGCTGATTACCAATACCAGGCTCCGTAATATGACCGTACATGACGTGGTTGCCAACCTGCAGCAACATAATTCCGCACTTCGTATTCTTTATATTTCCGGCCATCTCGACGAAACCGTTGCCAAACTCCTCGGCAACCAAGTGGACCGAGCATTTTTGCTGAAACCCTTCACCAAAGATGCACTGCTTCGCAAGATCAACGACGTCCTGTTCTAGCTGCTCTCCGTTTCTTTCGCGTTAGACCTTTAGCCTTACGTCCGACTGCTCGGTTCTTTGCGGTGCGCGCCATCGCTTCCAGTCGCACCATAAACTTTGCTACCCGTCGCTCCAGCGTTGCTTGCTGCTTCACCGCGGTCAGATACCTCACGATTTGCCGTCGCAACGCTGTGCTTATGCCACGAAATTTGGCTTGCGCCACCGGTGACTGCCGCAGCGCCACGACCAGAGCGGGCGGCAAAGACGGCTCGCGTGATTCCTCGTCCCGCTCCAGCGCTACTTCCACGATCGCTCCGGCATCCATTCGCAGCTTCTTTCGGATGTCGCCGTGAAGCGCCAACCGGCAGCAACTCTTCCCTCTCGATACCATCGTTGTACGCAGCGTCAATCCTTCTACCGTTCCGCACACCGGCACCGTCGCCGCCCCTTCACGCAACGCCAGCGACACATCCGCGGGCACATCCACATAGCGGATCAAGCCGACCTTGTAAATTTGCGCTGCAAGAATGTGCATGGAAATTGACACCGGGAAGTTCGACGCCACTAGGGCTGCGGTCGCAGCCCGATGTGTAGCGCGACGGAATTCAGCGTCATCAATTTGTAGCGCACGCCGCTGTATTCAGCTTGCCTCATCAACTCCGCCAACTCCTCTGCCCGGAAAAAGCGCGCCACGGATTTCGGCAAGTAAGCATACGCAGGAGCGTCTCCCGAAATCAGCCCGCCGATTTTAGGTAACACTCTCGTCGTATAGAAGCGATACAAATTGCCCATCAGCCCGCGCGCTGGCTCCGTGAATTCAAGAATCCCCACGGTCCCGCCCGGCTTCAACACGCGGTAGATTTCTTTCAGACCTGCCTCGTAATTCGCAAGATTCCGAAAGCCAAATGCCGTAGTCACTAGATCGAACGATTGGTCTGCAAACGGTAAACGCAACGCATCCGCCTCAAAAAACCGTATCGGCGAAGTCGCATTCGCTTGCTGCGCTTTAGCCCGGGCGCGCACCAACATCGTGTGCGAGAAGTCCGCTCCAATGATCTGTGCTTTCGCGTTGCGCTCCAGAGAGAAGGCCAAATCACCGGTCCCGCAACACAAATCCAGGACTCGCGCATCGGCTCGATCCAGAATTGGACGCAATTCTCGCGCCGTGCGCGCGCGCCACACGTGGTCCATTTGCGCCGAAAGCAAATGATTGATCAGGTCGTAGCGCGGCGCGATGCGCGTGAACATCTCGCGCACTCGCCGTGACGCATCTTGCTCGCTGGTCGCGCCTTCAGGCGCCGTTCCTTTGGGGAGTGCCAGCGGCTCAGCCATCGCACTTTCCTGTCAATTCCAAAGGCCGCACCAGAAATTGAGGCGCAAATCGCAAAATACACATCACCGTTTGTGGTCGCACATCGTCAAACGATCTTGCATGACCAATTCTTGGCGCCAACACAAAGCGCACCATGCCTGCCCGCGTCTTCTTGTCGGATTGCATCGCCGCCATCAGCGTTCCTGGCGCTATCTTCGGCCAGGCCGGCAAAGGGCCAATCTTCCGCACCAAGGCCACAATGCGCGACACCGCATCCGCTTTTGCTCCCGCCGCTTCGTGTCCCAACAACGCCGCGCACATCATGCCCCACGCCACTGCTTCCCCGTGTTGAAAACGTTTGTAGCGCGTCGTCGATTCCAACGCGTGCCCAAACGTGTGCCCATAATTCAGAATTTCCCGCAGGCCTGATTCCCTTTCGTCTTTGCTGACTACCTGCGCCTTGATCTCAATCGAGCGACGGATAATTTTCTCCAGCGCTTTGGCCTCGCGTCGCAGAATCGCTTCCATATTCGATTCCAGAAAGGCGAACAACTCCGCGTCCGCAATCACTCCGTACTTGATTACTTCGGCCAGGCCGCCGCGAAATTCGCGATCCGGCAAACTCCTCAACGCTTCCGGATCCACCAGCACCAACCGCGGCGGATAAAACGCGCCCACCAGATTTTTTCCTTCCGGCAGATTTACGCCGGTCTTTCCGCCAATAGCGCTATCCACTTGCGCAACCAAAGTAGTCGGCACATGAACCAACGCCACGCCCCGCAAATAAGACGCTGCCACGAATCCTGCCACATCTCCGACCACGCCACCGCCCACAGCCACAATCAGCGACTGTCGATCCGCTCCAGCAACCACCAACTTCCGCGCGATTCCTTCGACCGTCTGCAAATTCTTTGCGGCTTCCGCATCATCAAACAAATGCACCGGCGCTTTGCTGCCCCGAGCAAAACTCTTCTCAATTTTCCGTCCGACAGCCCGCCATACCTTCGGCGAAGAAACAACGTGCACGCTGGAAAACTTCCCAAGCCCCGACACTTCTCTGCCCACACGCCCCAGCAAGCCGGCACGACACACTACGTCGTAACTTCCCGACGAAGCCCGCACCCCAACCGCCCGTGAATTTCCCGTTTTCATCTCAGTATTTGAATTTCCAAATGTAACACACAGGCCCGCACTCATCAGCTAAGCCTGTTCAATCTTATCCGCACCACAATCGACCTGTAGCGCCGGCTTCCAGCCGGCAACACGCCACTTTGAACACACTCGCGCGCGCACTCACACCTCCAAACTAATTTCCAATTTCGATTTTCTATTTTCCAACGAAGGCTACTTCTTCTGCAGCGCCTGCACCGATTCCAGAATCGTATATCCCGTAATCGCCAGCGTCTTCGCGCTAATTTTATCCATCGTATCCTGCGTGGTATGCCAATACGGCACATCGGTCGAATCCAGATCAATAATGTCCACCGAAGGCACATTGCGCGCCGTAAACGAAAAATGATCGTCTCCGCCAATATCCGTGGGCTCATTCAAAAATATCTCGCCGTAGCCCAGCTTGGCCCCAGTTCCCCAAACCAGATCGACCAGCCACTTCGTCGAACCGCCATCCCGCTTGAAGTGCGGCGTGCGTCCTCCCACCAGGTCCGCCAAAATGAACGCTTTCACCTTTGGCAGATCGCCGTCAGCCGCCAACTTGGCCGCCATTTGCCGGCTGCCATAGGTGTGGTCCGGATCCTTCCACTGCAAATTGAACGCCTCTTCCGCATCAAAAAACGCGATCCACACCGCATACTTCCCGCGTTCCTTACAGAGCAGTCGCGCCAATTCCAGCATCACCCCCGTCGACGATCCCGCATCATCCGCTCCCACGAAATTGTCGATCTTCTTGGTGTCGTAATGCGTGCCCAGTAAAATGATTCCCGGCTTCTCGCCCGGAGCTTTCGCCAGGATATTTTTCATCGGCACGCGCCCCGCCGGCGTATCGGCCGAAAACGAATCCGTCTCCACAGCGCAGCCGTACGACTTCAGTTCTGTCTCCAAATATTCCTGCAGCTTGCCAATCGCCGCAGAGCCCGGAGGCCGCGGCCCGAAGCTCACCTGCTTCGCCACCTGCTCGTACGCCCGCTTGCCGTCGAATCCGCCAGTCGAGTCCGCCGGCGGAGCCTCATCCCCCGGGTGCGGCCCGCTTCCCGCCACCGCGCTCATGAACGGCGGATTATTGTTGCTCGTGGGAGTGCTATTTGCCGCAGCGCTATTCGAGCTGTCTGACTTGCAGCCCAGTGCCACAAACGCGAACAAAACCAGCATCGTGGGAATGAGCCGGAACACCACCGAGCGAGATTTCATACCGCGGTGCCTGCGCTTTCTGCCGCCAGCCGTTTAGCTTTATTGCGCAATACCAGCGCCGAAACGCCGATGCCCACAAAATATAATCCCACCATCGGCGCCATGAAAATCAGCATGGTAGTGGCGTCGGGCGTAGGTACGATAATCGCGGCCACCACCGAAATCAGCAGAATCGCGTAGCGCACGTTCTTCCACAAAAATTTCGGCGTAACAATTCCGAACAACGTCAGGAAGAAAATCAAAATCGGCAGCTCGAACACCAGCCCCAATCCCAGCAGCACCATCAAAATCAAATCGAAGTATTCATTGATGCTCAGGAGCGGCGCAACCGACCCGCCAAATTGCTGGAATCCCACCAAAAAGTGCAGCATGTATGGCAACGTTATGAAATATCCAAACGCGATGCCGGTCAGAAACAGGAACACTGTGGAAACCAGAAATCCAGTCACCGCGCTTCGCTCGTGCTTATACAACGCCGGCGCCACGAACAGCCACAATTGATACAGCACCACCGGCGACGCAATCACGATCCCGAGATAGACGCCGAAAGTAATCACCAGGTTCAGCGCGCCCGCCGGATGGTTGTAATACAGTTTCGATTCAAAGCCGGCGTCTTTTAGCGCCTTGAGCATCGGCTCATTAATAAACCGGATCAGCTTCGGCGAAATGTACACCCCGATAAACGCTCCAATTCCGATGGCGTACAGAGAATTAATGATGCGCTTCCGCAGCTCCGTCAGGTGCTCGAAAAACGTCATCTGCCCGCCGGCTTCTTCCAGCCGGCCTGCTAACGAAGTGTCACGCTGGCTGCTGTTGGTCATGGGAAGGAGAAGAACTGCCTTCATTCGCCGAAGTTGCTGTTGAAGTGGAAACCGAGGTTGCTGCTGAGTCTGACGATGAAGACCCGCTGGCTCCATTGCCAGCATTGCCCTCCGTGGGTGCTCCACCCTCGGCTACTATGGCTGCCGATTCGCTTGCCGCCGCGTCTAACCGGGGCACGGCCTCAGCCACAGGAGTAATGATGGGAGCTTCCGTCTGTCGATTATCTACCGCCGCGCCACCTATAATGTTGCTCGCGTCCGTCCCGCCTTCGTTACCCGCGGGTGAACCCAACGTCGCTGGCGCCAGTGGCACGGGGTTCTTGGCTCCATCCGAAGCTGCAGCAGCAGCTTCCGCCGCCTGCTTCTTCAACTCCGCCAGCCGCGTCTGCCGCTCCAAATCCCGCATTTCCTCTTCAAACGCGCGCTTAAAGTCTCCCGAAGCCTTGCGAAACTCGGCCATCAACTTACCCAGGCTCCGGGCAAGCTCCGGCAGTTTCTGTGGCCCGAATACCACCAGGACCACAATGAACACCACAATCATGTGCGGGATGCTTAACATACGAAGTAGGTGTCGCCCGTCACCCTGTTTGCATCATAGAAAGGGCAGCTAACCCTGTCAAACGACAGTTCGCTTTTGCCATGTTATACTCATCTTTTCGACGATACGGGCGAGGTAATCCATGAATCCAGAACGCCGTGGCCTCCTGCTGGTGGTCGCAGTTCTCATTCTCTCCGCAGTCTTGGGCGGCATCTATGGCCCCTCCGTTAAGGCCACTTCGGCCTCTTCGGACGACTACCAATCAGCTGTACGCGACTTCACCCGTGTCTTGGATGTAGTCCAGTCCAATTATGCGGAGCCCGTCGACGTCGACAAAACCGTCTACCAGGGTGCCATTCCTGGCATGCTCCGCATGCTCGATCCCCACTCCAATTTCTTCGATTCCCGCCAGTTCGCTCTTCTCCGTGAAGATCAGCGCGGCAAATATTACGGTGTTGGCATGGTCGTCGCTCCTCGCGACGCCCACACCGTCGTGGTCGCTCCTTACATAAATGCTCCCGCTTACAATGCGGGACTT
>JBAVNY010000322.1:0-3624 GCA_049691535.1 Candidatus Acidiferrum sp. | reverse complement strand
TCTCTGCGATATCCCAGGAAATCGTAGCGTCCCATCGTTACCACCTCTTCGTCTTCATATTGTGAACATGCACGTGACGGCCTTTGGCGATATCGGCAACGGCGCGGCCAACGTCGTGACCATATTTCAAGACGGTGTCACCATTTTTGATTTCGCCGAGCGCGATCTTGTGGCCCAGCGGAACCGGGTCGAGCGACTTCAAGGTAATGGTTTCGTCGGTTTCCATGATCCAGCCGGTCAAGTCCTGGCCGGCTTTGACGTTTTCGTCGACCATCACGCCGACGGTATCGGCCTTGTCGTGCACAATGAAATGAGTTGGCATCAGAGTTCCTCGCTCCACTACAAAATAAGAATGATCAACTAGCCTTAGGCACGGCCGCAGGTGCAGTTTCACCGGGCGCGAGCAGGCGTGTTACTTCCAGAGCGGCGCGCAGCACTTCTTCGCGAATGGCGCGTTCGGCGAGAACGGCGTCGCGCTGTCGAATGGCTTGCAGCATGCCACGTAAACCTTTCATGCTTTCCCTGGAACGCTCCAGCGAACGCTGCGGATGGGTGAGGCCCACAGCGCGCCAGCGCCAGATGCGGGTGTGCAACATGCCGATCATGGAAGAAAGCGTGGGGCTGCGGGCACCTTGGAATAGAACATCGTAGAAACTGTTTTTGGAATCGAGAATGGCCGCGGGATCGCCGTTGTCGTAGGCGTCGGCAACCGACTGCAGGGCGTTTTCGAGGTTTTCGATTTCGGGGTCGGCGGCATTTTCGACGAACAGGCGCGCTGCTAATCCCTCCAACACGGCGCGAATGGAGTATAAGTCGCGAGCTTCGTCAAGGGTCAGCCTTCGCACCACCGGTCCTTTGTTGGGGATGATGGCGATGAGTCCCTCCGACTCCAGTTGGCGCAACGCTTCGCGAATAACGGTGCGCGACACGCCCATCATGGCGATCAGCTCGCGTTCGATCAGGCGTTCACCCGGATTGAGGCGTCCGGCGATAATGGATTGGCGAAGTTCGTCGAGGACCTGTTGACGCAAAGGAGCCGCAAACTTCCGAATGGGAGTAAGAGCGGCGGGAAGCGTGAAAGAGGTTGACTCGGACATAGTCCAGTAATACTGTAATACAAGATGATGTGACGTGCAAGTCTCTCATTGCCGTTTCGCATCCTTTATTAAACGCCATCTGCGAGGTCGCTGTGACTGATTCACCAGTACGCGTAGGAATTGTCGGCTTGGGTCGATGGGCAAAGGTGCTTACTAAGGCCGCAGGTAAATCCGAGAAGATCAAGATTGTGGCGGGATATAGCCGGTCAGAAGAGAAGCGGCAGGATTTCCAGGGGGAAACGGGCGTGCCGTCGGCGGCGACGATTGAAGCGTTGCTTGGTGATGCGTCGATTGAAGGCGTGATTCTGACGGTGCCTAACGAACAGCATTTGCCGATGGCTGCGGCCGTGGCGCGTGCGCGAAAGCACGTGTATACGGAAAAGCCCATCGCCAGTACGCTGGCAGAAGGGTTGGAGATCGAAGCGCTCCAGGCGAAATACGGAATCACGGTTACCGTGGGGCACAGCGCCCGATTGATGGCGGGAATCCGGAAGATTCGTGAGGCGATTGACGCGGGCGAACTTGGCCGAGTGGCGTTCATCGAAGCAAATTTTTCGAATAATCGAGCGCTGGAGCTCACGCCCAAGACTTGGCGCTGGTACAAAGATCGGGCGCCCGGCGGACCACTGTCGCAACTGGCGATTCACCAGTTCGACGTGTTGCATTATCTGGGCGGCGAAGTGGTGGAAGCGAGTTCGATGGCTTCGAAACTTTCCCCGGTGGGAGCGGAAGTGGACGACCAGTCGATGACCCTGGTGAAGTTCGCAGACGGAAAAATCGGGTATGTGGGGGCGTGCTGGACTTCACCGGGTGTTTTTTCCGTGCGGGTGTTCGGGTCCAAGGGGCTGATGCATTACGAAATTGATTTCGATACCTGGGACACGCCGGACCAGCTGCACAAGAAATCGACGCTATACATCCAACGCGGGATTGATGGCTACGCAAAGCGCGAAGAATTAGTGGTCCCGGAAAGCGACATGTTCCGGGCAGAACTGGAAATGTTCGCGGAGAGTTGCCGGTCAGGACAGGCGAATGAATTGAGCGCGCATAACGGCAATGTGGCGGTAGCGATTGTGTATGCGGCATTGCGTTCCATTGAGAAGAACGGCAAGGTTATCGGCGTGGCGGAAGTGTTACAGAATGCTCTAGGGAAAGTAAACGCTTAACAGGAGCGAGGATGCTAGCGAGCCGGTACTTCATCGATTTGACGCAGCCGGAAATCGCGGCGCAGTTCAAGAAAAATCCGTTGGTGATATTGCCGCAGGGCAGCGTGGAGCAACACGGCCCGCATTTGCCGACGGGCACGGATATTTTTGCGGCAAACATCATTGCGCATGCGGTGGCGGAACGTATGGACGGGCTGGTGATTCCGGGCGGACCGCTGGGTGTAACGCCGCTGCACATGCCGTTCGAAGGAACGATCACACTTACGCCGGATACGTATATCCGACTGGTAATGGAGACTTGCGCTTCGACAGCGCAGCACGGCGCGAAGTACCTTCTGATTTTGAACTGGCACGAGATGAATATTCCGGCTCTGGGCGTGGCAGCGGATCGATTACACCGAGAACACGGGATGACGGTGCTGACGGTCCAGGCGTGTTTCGTGGCGGAAGACATGTTTGGCAAGCAGTGCGGCGGCCTGACGCATGGCGGAGAGATTGAAGCGCTAGCGGTCCTGGCATATCGGCCCGAGCTGGTGCACCTGGATCGCATCGATTATTCCTCGGATCACGCGCACGGGCACAAGGTGGATGCGTTGCGACGAACGCGCAGCTACCAGCCGGTGCTGACGGATGTACGTTCGATTGCGCCGACGGGATGGTACGGCAGTCCGCAACACGCGACAGCAGAAAAGGCGAAGACGATGGTGGATGCAGTAGCGGATTCCATTGCCCAGCAATCGGCGGAAATTTTTAAACAGCTTGACCGTATTCAGGGCGGTGTGGCTGAACTTCGCCAAGTTGACAAGGTTCGGTAATGGCGCGGCTTTTCACGCAGGCCGGCGCAAAACGACTGGGATTGCCGGGACGCAGTGCGCTGGAAATTGTTTCTGGGGAAAAGGGTGCGCAAGGCGTGACGCTGCGGCTGGCGGAGATTCCTGTGCCCCAACCTGGAGAAACGCTTCGGGCTCCTCACCATCATTCCGATTTTGAAGAATGCATTTACGTGCTGTCGGGGCAGGGCGCGACATATGCGGACAGCGGTGAGTATATTTTGCGGCCCGGGGATACGCTGCTGATGCCGGCGGGCGAAAAACATGTGACGCGCAATACGGGGAATGTGCCGCTGCTGCTATTGTGCTTTTTTCCGGTGGCGGACATCACGGCGGGCACGCAAGAACCTGGAGTTCCCTCGCCTGGCAAGGCCAACAAATCATGAGCTGCGATGTATTGTGTTTGCGACCAGAAGCAGACTTCCAGCGGGCGGATTCGCTGCCACCGGCATCGCTGCACGTCGTGTATCGCGGGCCAACCGACCCGGATGTAGCGCAATTGATGAAAGAGGCTCGGGCGCTGGTGATTCC
>JBAVNY010000321.1:0-1869 GCA_049691535.1 Candidatus Acidiferrum sp. | reverse complement strand
GGTGTTTTGCGTGCACCTGCTGTTCTGTTTTGGTGGGCTGACGCTGCTGGGAAACGCTGCGATGTTGAGCGGACCGAAGCAAGCGGCGTTGTATGTGACGGCGCTTTCGGCGATGTTGGTGACGGCGAAAATATTCGCGAAGAGCGCGCAGAAAGTAGAAGGGAAGCTTGAGCTGGTTCCGGCGCCGGTGCAGAGTTTTGAGCCCATGCCGAGAATGGCGCAGACACGCCTGGTGGAAGCGCCGTTAACGATGGGCCAGGAAAGCGCTGAGCCAGGAAACGCAACACACATCGTAATAAAGCATATTTGACAGACGATTGGCGCTCTGACTTGCTGTCTGTCTTGCTGTCTGTCTTGCTGTCTTGACTTGAAGTGCCCCGCGCCCTAGACTGCACTGGCTCAGAGATTCCGCCCGGAACGGATTTGTGAAGGACCGCGCGCGCATTTTCGTCGAGTTTGCGGTTGCCATGGGACTGCTGGTACCAGTCGCGTTGGCACAAAAGCCTCCGGTTCCAGTTCCCACTCCGTCCCCTGCGCCTCCTTCCTCGTTTCCGGGACGCCCTACAAATTCAGGTTCATCGAGTTCGCAGCCAGATTTATCCAATGAGGATGTGGTGATGTTGCTGATGGGCCGCGTTTCCACGAACGACGGCACAGCCCTTCCAAACAATGTGATGATTGAGCGGATTTGCAATGCCAACGTGCGTCAGCAGGTGTATGCAAGTTCCAATGGGAGCTTCACGATGCAATTGGGATCGAGGACCGATACGGTCATTGATGCCAGCGCCGAAGGGACTACGCGAGACAGCGTGAGTAAACAAGGTTCGGTCATGGGAATTCCACGACGCGAGTTATGGAATTGTGAGCTACGCGCCTCAGCTTCTGGATTTCGCTCGAGGGCGGTAAACCTTGCTACTGGCCAGACCACTTCCAGCAGAACCATCGATGTGGGCGCGATTGTGGTGCAGAGAGCGACGGAGGTGGAAGGCCTGACGCTGAGTGCCACGCCCTACAACGCTCCCAAAGACGCCGTAAAAGCTTATGAGAAAGGCAGCGAAGCAGAGAGGAACGGTCAGCTTGCGAATGCGCGCAAGTATTTTGGACAGGCAGTGCAGATTTACCCGGAGTACGCGAGCGCCTGGTTCAAGTTAGGCTCGGTATTACAGAAGGACCACCAATACGAGGCCGCCCGCAAGGCTTACATCCAAGCCACGACGATCAATCCCAAGTTCGTGCCGCCCTATCTGTTCCTCGCGGAAATGGCCGTCGATGCAAGAAATTGGACGGAAGTTCTTGAATTTACCGGGCGTATCTTCGAGCTCGATCCTTTGAATAAGACGAATGTCACAGGCTACATCGTGGATCTCGATCCGTTGAATTACGCCGAGGCCTATTTCTACAACGCGGTGGCGAATTACAAGCTCAACAACATCGACGAAGCTGAAAAGAGCGCGCTGCTCGCGGAACACATAGACTTGCGCACGCGCTTTCAGGAACAACTGCATCTCTTACTGGCTGAAGTTTTTACGCGAAAAGGCAACTATGCCGCTGCCGCATTGGAGCTGCAGACTTACTTGGAGTTAGCTCCGCAGGCGAAAGACGCGGAGCAGGTAAGGGAGCGTTTGGCAAAATTGGAGAAGTTGAGTAGCGCGGCATCAGCTAACTAGATTTATTCCCTGACGTTATTTTTTCTGTTTCGCGATGTGGAATGGCCGCGGCCGCGTTTCGGGTGCTGGGTGTGGGCGCTTGTGAGATGGCGTGTTGGTGCGCATGCCAACGTCTTGTGTCGGCGCTACCGGTCGGAGCTCGGAGAGTATGGAGAGTATGTTCGCTCCAGATGCCGACTGAGATGGTTGTGGTGTTTAAGAT
>JBAVNY010000320.1:0-4102 GCA_049691535.1 Candidatus Acidiferrum sp. | reverse complement strand
GCGTAGATGGTGCCGTTGTACCAATAGGCCGACCAATCGCCACCGAGGACCAGGGTCTTGGGATCAATCGGGCCGCGATCGAAGTAGGCGATCTCGAAGGGCTGCGTGGGATCGGTGAAATCGACGACGGAGACACCGCCCTGATACCAGGCTTGCACTTCAATATCGCGACCGGGAACGGGAACGAGCGAACCGTTGTGTGCGACACAATTTTCGGTGTCGCCCTGCGCCGCGGGGAGTTTGTAGTAGCCAGCCATGCTGAGCTTGTCGTCTTTCAGATTGAAGATGGCATCGGCGCCCCATTTGTTGGGATCGTTCTGACGGCAGCGCGCGCCGAGGCCGCCACCCCACTCGTCGGTGAAGACAACCTTGGTGCCATCGTTGTTGAAGGAAGCGGAGTGCCAGTAGGAATAGTTGGGATCATTGACGGCGTCAAGACGCTTGGGATGAACGGGATCTTTAATGTCGAGGAGAATTCCATTTCCAGAGCAAGCGCCAGCGGCCAGGCCGATCGCGGAGTAGACGGTTATGTCGTGGCACTGGTCGGTGTCGGAGGGCTTCTCGGCACCTTTTTTGCCGTGGGTGCCACCGTTGTTGAGGCCGTTCATCGCGCCACTGCGGGCATCCATGAAGACGCGCGGGCTGGAAGCAATTTTGGCTTCCTGCGGGGCGGCGACCGGAACTTTAATCACATCGATACGAAACAGCGCGGTGTTGGGATCCTTGTCGGGCTTTTCACCGGAGCAGCCGGCGAGTTCTTCGGGTTGACGCACGAAGGAGGTGCCGGAGACGTAGATGTAGACATTGTCTTTGTCGTTGGGATCGAGGACTAGAGTGTGGGTGTGCGAGCCGCGGCAGGTTTGCACGGCGGCGACTTGCTTGGGATTTTTTATGTCGGAAATGTCGAAGATGCGGACGCCACGGAAACGATCTTTTTGCGCGACGGGGATGCGACGTTTCTTTTCTTCACCGGCCGGCGGCGGAGGCTCTGGCGGAAACCCTTGGGTGCCGCAATCGATGCGTCCGTTGGGCATTTCTACGGACATGAAGAGCAAATTTTTGTAGACGGAGACGTCGCCCTGTCCGCCGGGGCAGACCAGCGTGGTGAGTAGCGTGGCGCTAGCGGGGTTGGAGATGTCGAAAATATTCACGCCGTAAAAATTTCCCTGAAAGAGGTGGTTGCCCTGGAAGGCGAAATCGGAGTTGGCGAATGCCAGTTGAGCGATGACCAACTGGAGGGGCTTGGGAAATTTCATACCGCCGCCGATGCCGAGCTGGCCGAGAGTCTTCTGTACTTTGGGATCGTCGGAATCGGTGGTGCCGAGCTGAAAAGCGTCGGGCTTTTTGAGGAGTAGGAGATGCTTGATGCCCATGGAGGCTTCGCCGGCGTCGTAAAGACCCGGAGTTAGTTTGGCGCGCGGATCGGTGGCATCGGAGCCGGTCATGCCTGGCGCGAGCACGGGAGGGGGCTCGGGGGCGAAGGGATTTTCACGCTCTTCGGAGTCTGGGGCTTTCGCGGGCGACCCTCCGGCGGGCGGAGTGGCAGGAGTTTGCGCGGACGGCGGGGCTGCGGGCGTCTGCTGCGCGGGAGCTTGCGCGTGAAGGCGGCTCACAGCGGAAGATAGAAGGAGCGCAGCAACGGCCACGCGAAACGCAAGACTGAACAAACGGATCATCGGTTCTCCTCTAGGATTTTCCCTCGAGCATAGTCTGCATAATTTTGATTTCGGCGCGTTGGGCATTGTCGGCATCGGTGGCGAAGTTGAAGATGTCGGCATCCTGGCCAGCGCCGGCGGTATCGAATAAGTCCTTGACCATGATTAACGCGCCATTGTGGTGCTGAATCATTCCGGTGAGAAACAGGCGATCGAATTCGGGGCCCTTGGCTTTGCGCAGCGCGTCCATTTGCTGCACGGAAAGCATGCCGGGCATAAGAGGCACGGAGCGGGACATATCCATGCCGGGCATATCGGGCATGGGCATGGTGAGTGATTCACCGCGAAGGGCAAGCCAACGCTGCATGAATTTGATTTCGTCGGTCTGCGAACTGCTGATGCGCGCGCCGAGCGACTGAAGATCCTTGTTGGCGGTGTGCGACGGGATCAGCGCGGTCATCTCCACGGCTTGGGAATGGTGCATGATCATGCCCTGCATGAACTCGACGTCAGCCTGGGAACGCGGCGGCAGCGAGCCTTTGGTGGACGGCGGCAGCTTTTTGCTGGGCTGACCGGGCGCACCGGGCTGGACGATAACAGGAGCGGAGGAATCATTCTGCTGGGCTGGTAGGTGAGCCGGAGAGGAAACGTAACCGAAGATGGCAAGGATAAGGATATGCGAGAGCGGCACGTTGGAATTCTAAAGCAGATTGAGGAGCGAGAACAACTTGGTGGACGCGCCGAGGGAATGAGGGCGCCATCCCTTTGGACGGAAGGCGGCGGCCTGTGGCAGCCAGACCGGAGAGTCAGCCGGCTGCCAGACCCAGTTGACTCCGACCATTAGTTACTTTTGACAATGACGCTGTGCTATCCGACTGCCATACTCACGGCTCGCTGGGAGCAGTCCCGGCTTCCGGTGCAAATTCGCGTGACTGCGTTTTATGGGAGAAGAGGGTCGAGGAGGAAGGTCATGAAGAGCTGCAGAATAATAGCTATGGCTGTTGCGGCGGTGGCGGCATTTATCGGTGTGGCCGGAGCGCCCGCGTGGGCGCAGGAAAAAGAACGAGCTCGGGTGGAGAATGCCGGGCTGGTGATGACGGAGATTTTGAATATTCCGGAGAGCATCCCCAACAATTTATTGCTGAAGGCGCCTTGCGTGGTGATATTTCCTTCGGTACTGAAGCTGGCGTTTATCGGTGGCGGAAGTTACGGCCGTGGGGTGATGACGTGCCGAACCGGCCAGGATTTTAAAGGGCCATGGGGCGCGCCATCGATGATGGCCTTGGAAGGCGGAAGTTTCGGTTTTCAGGCGGGGGCGCAGGCGACAGACTTTGTTCTGTTGCTGATGAAGAAGCGCGCGGCGTCTAGCGTTTTAACCAGCAAAGTGAAGCTGGGCGCGGACGCATCCGCCGCCGCAGGACCGGTGGGGCGAACGGGGGAAGCGTCGCTGGACGTGAGCATGCGGACGGAGATTTTGTCGTACTCGCGTTCGCGAGGATTGTTTGCGGGCGTGTCTTTGGGTGGTTCGACGCTGCGTCCGGATAACCGAGCGAATCGAAAGCTTTACGGCAGGAGTTTAGACGCGAAAGACATTGTGATTAAGGAGGAAGTGAATGCACCACCGAGCGCTGCGAAATTGCTGGCGACGCTGAACAAGGAAACCTCGGTGAAGGCGGTGGAGAGCGACAAAGAAAAACAGCAGAAGGAAATTCGTAAGATGGCGCAGGAGACGCTGCAGCAGCTTTACAAGGCCGAACCCGGTGCGGAAGCGGCGGTTAAACATGGGGCCGGGTATGCGGTGTTCAGCGACCGGAGCGTGAAGATCCTGCTGGCTGGATCTGGTAACGGAGTGGGGATGGCGGTGAACAATCGGAGTGGACGCGAGACGTTTATGAATATGCTGCAAGTGCAGGCGGGTTTGGGAATGGGCGTAGAGAAATTCGACGAGGTGTTTGTGTTTGAGAACGAAAAGGCTTTGGACAGCTTCGTGAATTCTGGCTGGGAATTTGGTGGACAGACCACGGCGGCAGCCAAGGATGGCGACGTGGGTGCGGCGATGAGTGGAGCGGTGTCAGTGGCGGATGGGGTGTGGATGTATCAGATTACGGACAAGGGATTGGCGGCGGATATTAGTGCGACGGGAACGAAGTATTCGAGAGACGACAGCTTGAATTGAGGTGAAATTGACGCCTAGCGCTGGAAATTTGAGAAACGTAGCCGCCAATACCGCGGTGGCGACGTCGTTTGTTTTGCTAGCAACCCTTAATCAGGACTAGTTTTGCGGCTCTGTCGCCATCGAAGATGACCATCCAGGAACTTTTTCGGATGAAGAGTGCATCCCGATTTTTCCACGCGGAGTCTTGCTAGCAGGCTTTGAGATACGGCGATGCTTCGGCAAGGTTTGCGAGATATCCGAACTTTTTTTGTAACTGGGCCTTCGTCTTACC
>JBAVNY010000319.1:0-4089 GCA_049691535.1 Candidatus Acidiferrum sp. | reverse complement strand
TGTTGTGCCCCATGTCGGCACGATCTATACACAAAGACCGGGGTGCCCACACGTCGTATTTACGTGTGGGGTTTTTCTGCCCGCACTCCACGCCGTGTCATGTGATTTCTCGCTCGACTCGCCAGGGCACGACTTCAGTCGTGCCAAACTCCCGCTCCCCAACGCGGCTTTAGCCGCTGAGGGTCCCACTACATCTCCCCCGGATCCTGCGTAACAATATGCACATCCACCGACGGCGACTCCCGCAAAAATCGATGCACCGCCGACAAATACAAAAACTTCCGCCAATCCCGCACCGGAGCACGCCCAAAAATTACCTGCGTTATATGTTTGTTCCGCACAAATTCCGCGATCGTGTCCGCCACGCTTCGTCCTTTCAACCGCACCACCTGCGCTCCCAGGTTTTCTCCAAATTTCAAATTCGCCGCCACCACCTGCGGATTTTCATTCTTCGGCCCAAACTCCCGCTCCACGTGCAGCACATACAATTCCGCGTCCATCCTCCGCGCCATGCGGGCCGCTCGCGCAATCAAATATTGCCCCGAAGGACTCCCCGATATGCACACCGCAATTCGTTCCCGCACGCCCCAGTTCTGCCGTATATCCTTGGCATCCATATACGACTCGAGGCTGCGATCCACCTGCTCCGCCACTTGCCGCAACGCCAGTTCGCGCAACGCAATCAAATTGCCGCGGCGAAAAAAATTCTTCAGCGATTGCTCTACCTTCTCGTGACCATACACATCGCCGCGTTTCATGCGGTTCTGCAGCGCTTCCGGTGTCAAATCCACCATCACCGTTTCCGTCGCCGACAGCGGCACCCAGTCTGGCACCGTTTCCCGCACCGTCACGCCGGTAATCGCTCGCACCGTCGGTGCAATGCTCTCAATGTGCTGAATATTTAGAGTCGAAATGACGTCAATCTTCGCCGCCAGCAGTTCCTGCACATCCTCATACCGCTTCCGGTGTTTACTCCCGGGAATATTCGTGTGCGCCAGTTCGTCCACCAGCACCACTTCCGGCTTCCGCGCCAGAATCGCTTCCACATCCATCTCTTCGAACAGCGTCCCTTTGTAATCGATCTGCTTTCGCGTCACCGCTTCCAGTTGGCTCGCCAGTTCCGCCACGCCCTTCCGCCCGTGCGTTTCGATGATTCCAATCACCACGTCTTCGCCGCGGCTCTTTCGCCGGATCGCCTCGCTCAGCATGCTGTACGTTTTCCCCACACCCGGCGCGTATCCCAGAAACAGTTTGAACGTGCCGCGCGGTTTCGCTCCCGGCGAGACAACTTCCAGCCATTCTTCCGGTTTTTTTGGCAAGCTCGTTTCTTCTCCGCAGTGTTAATTCCAGTGCGTTACAATATGGTCATGTTGCGCTTCGTCGTGGGTCGCGGTATCGGCTTTGCCGTCGCCGTCATCCTGCTGGCCTCCATCACCTTCGGCTACAGCAAAGTTATCCACGTTAATCAGACTACCGTCGCCCTCTCGTTTCTGCTCGCGATTTTAGCAGTTTCCGCGGTCTGGGGCATGGTGGTCTCCGTCTTCATGTCCATCTCCGCGATGCTCCTCTTCAACTATTTTTTCCTTCCGCCCATCGGCACTTTTACTATTGCTGACCCGCAAAATTGGGTAGCCCTCTTCGCATTCCTCTTCACCTCCATCATGGGCAGCCAATTGTCCGCTCGCATTCGCAAGGAAGCCGACGCGGCCCACAGTCGCAGAAGGGAAGTGGAGCGCCTCTACGCTTTCAGCCAAAAACTCCTTGGCGAAGGCAACGTCATTCAGCTCATGAATGCCATCCCCAATTACATCGTGGACTGCTTCGAAGCAGGTGCCGCTGAACTTTTCGTCCCTCAAAAAGATAAGTTCTACCGTTCCGGCTATGGCGCCGCGCACGTCGACGAAGAGCAAATGAAAGCCGCATTCCTGCGTGATGAAATTATTTCCGACTCGGAGCACGCCCTCTACTTTCTTCCCGTGCGCCTCGGCGTTAAACCCATTGGCAGCCTGGGAATTTCCGGTGCGCGCTTCTCCCGCCAAACTCTCGAAGCTATCAGTTCCGTCGTCGCCATTTCCATGGAACGCGCCCGTGCCATCGAGCAAATCGGCGAAACCGAAGCCGAACGCCAGGGCGAACGCCTCAAATCCGCCCTGCTCGATTCCATCGCCCACGATTTCCGCACGCCCTTAACCTCCATCAAGGCCTCGGTCACCGGTCTTCTTGAATCACCAAGCGTCAACGAAGCGCAGCGCTTCGAGCTGCTCACCATCATCAATGAAGAGTGCGATCGCCTGAATCATCTCGTCGAAGAAGCCGCTGAAATGGCTCGGCTCGAAGCCGGTGAAATCCAACTTCAAGTCGAAGCCGTTCCGGTAAGCGCGATCATCGACGCCGCGATTCAGCACTTCAAG
This sequence comes from Candidatus Acidiferrum sp., assembly GCA_049691535.1. Classification (GTDB taxonomy): domain Bacteria; phylum Acidobacteriota; class Terriglobia; order Acidiferrales; family UBA7541; genus Acidiferrum. The sequence goes on along the minus strand of JBAVNY010000319.1, from coordinate 1,678 downwards.
AAATCCCTTGGCGAACGCGAAATCATTGTCCGGGTGCCCCCCGATTTGCCTCCCGTACGCGCCGATCTCGATCGCGCCAAGGATATTTTGGTTCAACTCATCGACAACGCTCACATGTACTCGCCCAAAAATCAGCCCATCACCATTTCTGCCGAACAGAATGCCAATTTCATTACCTTCAGCGTTGCCGACCGCGGCCCCGGCATCGATACCTTCGAACAAGGCCTGATTTTTGATAAGTTTTATCGCGGCCGGGATCAGCGCTATCAAGTGCGTGGCACCGGCATGGGCCTTCCCATCGCCAAAGCTGTGGTCACCGCGCATGGGGGAACAATTTCCGTAACCAGCCAACAAGGCAATGGCTCGGTATTTTCTTTCACCTTGCCGGTAGCCACTTCTTGGAGCACTTTTCGATGAGTTCTGCCAACATATTGGTCGTCGACGACGAGCCGCAAATTCGCCGTGTCCTTCGCTCCACTCTTTCCTTCCGCGGCTACGTCATCACCGAAGCTTCCTCCGGCGAAGAAGCCATCGCGACCGCGCGCAAAGCTAAGCCCGATCTGATTTTGCTCGACGTCAATCTTCCCGGTATCAGTGGGATCGAAACCTGCCGCGAAATTCGCAGTTGGAGTGACACGCCCATCATCATCCTCACCGTGCGCAATGCCGAACGCGACAAGGTCGTCGCTCTCGACGCCGGTGCCGACGACTATGTCACCAAGCCTTTCGGAATCGAAGAACTTCTCGCCCGCGTTCGTGCTTCCCTCCGCCGCCACTCCGCCGCGGATACCCTCGCTCCGTTTCACTCCAAAGAATTTTCTGTTGATTTTGAAGAGCGCCGCGTCACCGTGGCCGGTGAGCAAATCCATCTAGCGCCCAAGGAATTCGAAGTCCTAAAACAACTCATCGCCCAGCAGGGCAAGCCCGTCACCCATCGGCGCTTGCTGCAAGCCGTCTGGGGCCCCGAATACGGCGAAGAAACCGAAAATCTCCGCGTAGTCGTCAACCAGCTCCGCAAGAAAATCGAGAAAGACCCCTCCCGCCCAAAATTCATCCTAACCGAACCCTGGGTCGGCTACCGCTTCCAACCCCCAAAGTCCGCAACTCCAAAATCCAACTAGCAAGAGCCTTTTTACTCAATCAGTGCCTTCTGAATGGGCCAGCGCCGCCCCTGGCTTTCTTCCGCGCGCATTTCGTCGCACGCAATGAGCAGGAAAAACTCCGCAATCCGCACCCAACCAGCCGCGGCTTGTTTCGCGCCTCCGGCGCTGGTGGGAGGCGGATGTATGAATCTTGGCAAGACGCATGATGCGTAACGGAGAACCCAAGATCCCAAACGCGAGTATGGCGTTGGGGTGGCAGGGAGCCCGGGCCACATGGCTAGGCAACCTCTGTGGTGGGGCGGACTGCGGAGGGTTGATACTTTTTGCGCTACAGTTTGAGATTTTGGGGGTTGGTTAGGGGTGGTTGGTGGTACTGTTGGGGGCGGGTGTGGGGTGGTCTAGGAGGGCGTGGAGGGAGGCGATCAGGTCGTCGGGGCCGCCTTCGCTTTTGGAGAGGACATTAGTGATGCCGGCAGCTTTGGCTTCGCGCATGATTTGACTGGAAGCGTGCATGGTGAAAAGAACGAGCGGCGTGGAAGGGGCGATGGTGGTGATTTCTCGCGCGGCGTCGAGAC